>JAQBPV010000440.1 GCA_028287345.1 Gemmatimonadota bacterium | reverse complement strand
CGCTGGGCGCGGGCGCGCGTCATCGACGTGCCGCGCTAGCGGGGATCAGGAAGGGCGTTCGTCGAGCCGCCGGGCACGTCCTCGTCGTCCGCCGTCGGCTTGCCCTCCACGAACTGGCGCACCAGCGGATCGCGCGTGGTGTGGATCTCGTCGATCGTCCCCTGCCAGCGCACGCGCCCCTGGTAGCGCATGGCGATGCGGGTGCCGACGGTGAACGCGCTGCGCATGTCGTGCGTGATGACGACGCCGGTGACGTTCAACTTCTTGCGCATGCGGACCATGAGCTGGTCGATGACGGCGCTCGTCACTGGATCCAGTCCCGTGGTGGGTTCGTCATAGAGGATGTACTTGGGACGAAGCGCGATGGCGCGCGCGATGCCGACACGCTTGCGCATGCCGCCGGACAACTCGGCAGGATAGCGCTCGCGAACACCGGGAAGGTCCACGAGATCGAGGGCTTCGTCGACTCGCTCCACGATCTCGCGCTCGTCGAGCTCACCTTGCTTGCGAAGGCCCATGGCGACGTTCTCGCCGATGGTGAACGAGTCGAACAGCGCCGCGAACTGAAAGACGTAGCCGATACGCGCGCGCAGTGCGTAAAGCTCGCGGCGCGACAGCTCCGGGACGTTGAGTCCGTCCACCCATACTTCGCCCGAATCGGGCTCGAGCAGCCCGACGATATGCTTGATGGCCACCGATTTTCCGGTGCCGGAATAGCCGATGATGACCGTCGTCTCGCCCTCGGGTACGTCGAGGGTGAAGCCGTCGAGGACGCGCTTGGAGCCGAACGACTTGTGGACGTCTTTGAGCTGAATCATGGCATTGCGGTGGGGCGCCGTCAGTCGCTCGGCATGGTGCCTGCCGCCGACAGCAGAAACGTGATGCGAAGGCACGACGGGTGCCAGACCTTGCGAATCTGCCGCCTGACTTTCAGGCGAAATGCAGAAGGGGCGGCCGATGGCCGCCCCTTCCGCTGGTGAACTGCCGTGCAACTAAGCGGCGAAGCTGCCGAGTGCGCGGCCGACGTCGCCTTCGCGCAGCCGCTTCAAGGCGCGGTCACGCAGCTGGCGGACGCGCTCACGCGTCACGCCCAGCATGCTGCCGATTTCCTCGAGCGTGTGCTCACGTCCGCCTTCGAGACCGAAGTAGAGACGCAGGACCTTCGCGTCGCGCGGCGGCAATGTGGAGAGTGCCTGCTCGATTTCGTCCGTGAGGAAGCGGTTCATGGCCTCTTCCTCGGTGTCCGGCATCTCGTCGGCAACGAAGCGTTCGATGAGCGAGCGGTCGCCTTCGGGATCCATGGGCGCGTCGAGACGCACGTCGCTCGTGTTGAGTGCGGCGAGCGACTGCACCACGTCCACCGACAGACCGGTGAGCTGGCTCAGCTCCTCGGGGCTCGGCTCGCGATTCAACTTCTGGCGGAGGATCTCACTCGCCTTGATGATGCGCGAGAGATCTGCCGTGCGGTTGAGCGGAACGCGAACGGTGCGGCCCTGACGCGCGAGCGCGGACAGGATCGCCTGACGAATCCACCACACGGCGTACGAGATGAACTTGACGCCCTGATCCGGATCGAACTTCCGGGCCGCCGTGAGCAGGCCGACGTTGCCTTCACCGATGAGATCGATGAGGGGCAGTCCGCGGTTCTGGTACTTCTTGGCGACGGAGATGACGAAGCGCAGGTTGCGCTTCACGAGCTCCTGGAGTGCGTCCTGATCGCCCGCGCGAATCTTCTTCGCGAGGTCGATCTCCTCCGTACCCTTGAGCAGTGGGTATGTGGAGACTTCGTAGAGATACTGATCGAGAATGTCGCGCTCGGGTTCATTGGGAGCGATTCCCGCTGGCGCGGCGCGACGTCTGCGAACCGGCTTTTTGACTTCGGTCATGGGTGCCTCGTACAGGTCCTACGCGTGAGAGTAGGCATCTATGAGCTGCAACGGCCGGACTGTTGGTAACACCGAATTCGAAACGAGAACGGGTCGAGCGGCGCGTCGCGTAGCTACGTTGAAAGTGATTCATCGCGACGTCGACGCCATCATCATTTTGCGCGTCGTCGAAGCTCTGTAAAACACTCAGAGCACAACAGCCCTGAGGCGGTGCAAATTACCGGCCTACTCCGTTTCCGCTAGCCCTGAATTCTTGACATCACATATACCCGCCGCTATATACCGTGGTTCCTGCGGGAACGTGTGCTCCACGGATGTTTACACGATTTTCTGCAGGTCCCGGGGGCGTAGCTCAGTTGGGAGAGCGCTTGAATGGCATTCAAGAGGTCAGGGGTTCGATTCCCCTCGCCTCCACTGGGCCGGCGGAAGTTGCATGAGTTTGTGCGCGTCGGAGTTTGTGCGGGAATAGCTCAGTTGGTAGAGCACAACCTTGCCAAGGTTGGGGTCGCGGGTTCGAGTCCCGTTTCCCGCTCTGAATCGATAGTAGTGTCGGATCAGCAGCGTTTGTTCGTGATTACGTGGGACGAAATGGCAGCACGCCGGCGCAGTTCCCGAGCCGCTGCCGAGTTGGGCGGTTAGCTCAGTTGGTTAGAGCGCCACGTTGACATCGTGGAGGTCACAAGTTCGAGTCTTGTACCGCTCATTGGGTTGCCCTCGGCTACTTGCCGGGGGTTTTGTTTTTCTGTCCGGCAAGATTCCGTCCACGCGTGCACACATGAGCCAAGTGGTCGCCCTTCTCCCCGAAGGCGGTTGACGCTCGTCGCCGACGATTCAGCGGTTCCACTCATCGAACCGTGGATCCCCATCGGCGCAGCACACTCGAGTCAGGCGACTCGCGCGCTGGGCGACATCGTCGTCCGCACACATGCAGAGACGGCAGTGAGCTCAAGGCTCGCACTTCAGGACGAAAGAGCGGATCCTCCCCTGCTCCGTCTCGGCTCCGCGCACACCGTGCGACAGGCTGACGAAAGCATTGGCTTCTTCGGCCGGTCAAGAACGCGCGGACAGCTGAACCTCCAGACGTAGCGAGCGGTCATCGAAATCGCGCACGAAGGTGGCGTGGACGCGGACGTCGCCGCGGGCGACGCCTAGGGGAGTCCTGTTACCGAATGTGCTGGCCGACGAGCGCACGAAGGCGGGCGAGGTGCACGCGGCCGACGTCCTCGCGGCACTCATTCGTCAGTCGCCTTGGCTGATCAGCGATCCGCTCGTGGCGTCGCGCGTGTGGCCAGTGCTCACGTCCACTGCGACAACGCGCGCGTACCATCTCGTCCTGGGACGAGACAGCTACGCGCGCGGGGATGTGCTGGAAATCTCGGATTCTCGAGGTCCAGAAATGACGGCGAGGAAATGTCGAGCGATGTCCGAGCACGACTTGCGCGCGAGCGGAGAGTCGATCGGCGCGTCCGTGGCTTGGTCGAAGGGATATTTTTATCGGCGCACAACACATGCGAGGCCAACGGGTTGACGATCGAGTGAGGGCGGTCTATAATCCGTGTCTGTCTTCGGGCGGCCTGCCGGTCGTAGGCAGCCGTCGTTTCACTGCGCGCTCGTAGCTCAATTGGATAGAGCATCTGACTACGGATCAGAAGGTTGGGGATTCGAGTTCCTCCGGGCGCATTGGGCGGTAGGGTTTGTCGGCGGGGCGTAGCGTAGCCCGGTAGCGCGCCTGCTTCGGGAGCAGGAGGTCGCCGGTTCAAATCCGGCCGCCCCGACCATTGATGGTTCAGACGTCAACAACGAAACTCCCCTGACGGCCTCGGCTGTCAGGGGAGTTCGGCTTTCGGCGACCCGTGTTCGGCGCCGTGCAGTTATGGCGCCTGTTGCCCTTCCGCAGGATTGACTCGCTCCGCCCACTCCTTCATTTGCGCGCCGGCGATTCGCGCCAGGTTCTCCCACTCCTCGAGCGTCTGATCGGGCGTTGCCGGACTGACATTGAGTTCCGTTTCCTGAGTCGACATGAGGTTCGCCAGCTCGCTGTTCGGATATGCACCACCGGCCGCGGCGACGACCGCCATGCGCAGCGCGGAGAACCGACGCTCGAGATCGAACACGTAGGCGACGAGAAACCAGATCACCTCGTCAGGTTTGTTCTGGCGATTCTGCATCAGGGTCCTGAAGGCCGCGTACTTGTCGTGTCCCCTGGTGTGCGTCGGCCACCAGATACCCAGCTGGGCAATGTTCGCGAATGCTTCTCGGACGCTCTCCATTTCGTCTGGCATCATATCCTCGGATGGCGTGAGCACCACGGTACAGCGGGTGGGAACTGCAACTATCTGCGGCTCGTGGTAAGAAAGAGGCCGTCCGCAATCGCCCAGGAGCGTCGAAACGACGAGGTGACGAGGTCCACACGTGCCGGCGGTGCGCCACTTAGTCGCAAAAGCTCCGCGATGAGTTTCCGCTGCATGGGCAGCGCAGCCAGCGGATGGAAGGCCGCATACGGCGCATTGGTCTTCAACAGGAGGGAGCGCAGCGTGACAACGGCCCGCGCGGTGTCGCCACGCGTCAGCAGTGCGCGCACCTGAAGGCTTTGTCGCCAGTTCTCGAGTGACGGACTCGCGGAGTCGGACGCGAAGCGTACTTGGCGCAACGAGTCCATCAGCCGGACCGCGCGCGTGCCCGCCGGCTCATCGAGCGCATCCTGCACCAGGAACTCGAGTGCCATGGAGGGCGGCGCAAACGGATCTACCAGCGCGCGTTCGGTGAGCGGGGATGGCAGCGTCTTCCAGGCCGCGACGCGTAGCCGTTGACGATGCGATGACATCATCCCCGCGAGGGCCGCTGCGGCGACCCAACTATCGAAGCCGGTGTCGAGCCTCGCGCGCGCGACATCCGCAACTGCCTCCACCTCGCGGCCAAGTGCGGGAGCGAGTGCGAGCCGGTACTCGAGGCCACGCGTGCGGGCCTCTGGTGTCCGGCCGTCGCGAAGCAGCGCTCGCGCGGCACGGTCGGCGGCGGACGCATCTTCGAGCGTGCGGCTGAACCCGAGCACCAGCTCCGATAGCGTGTACTGTGTTTCGGCATCCAGGTTGTTCAGCAGCGCGTCGCGCGCCTTCGCGTCTCCCTGCACATACGCCGCGAGTAGCTCCTTGCCGCGACGCGACGGCAGGTCTCGATTCATGTGACGGAGTGCTCGTCGGGCCGAGGTCGTGTCACCGGCGGCGAGGGACACGTCGAGCCACTCACCGTGGACCTGTGCGAAGGACGAGTCGAGCCGCATGAGCTGGTCGTAGGCGCCTTTCGCGTCCCTGGTCGAGTACCCGAGAATCCATCCGCCGTAGTACATCGCCTGCGCAAGACCGAACCAGCCGTCCACGTTATCGGGATCGTCCACCACGGCAGCGCGGAACTCGGCAACTGCACTGTCGGACCAGCTCAGCGCGAGGTAACGCTGGCCTCGCAGCAAGTAGCCCATGCGCGCATCATCGGGCGACGTACGGCGTACACCGATGGCGGCGAGACGCAGCGCCTCGCTGAACTGCAGCTCGAGCAACGCGATGGCGCCGAGCCGGTGCAGCGCGAGGACGCAGAGGGAATCGGCATCGAGCGCCCGTCGATACGCGTCGCGCGCGGCTTTCTCATCGCCCGCCCCGAACAAACGCTGCCCATCGACCATGTGCTTGAGCGCGCGGGACGAGCGCGTGCTCCTGAGCAACGCGCGGTAGGCCGGCGCAAAGAGCGAGTCACGCGCCGAGATGGATCGCGCGATGTTCACCGCGATGTCCCATCCGATGTCAGCAATCGACGCCTGCGATGCCGAGCGTGAGGCGTCGCTCGCGATCTCCTCACCTGTGCGCGCGTTCAGCACGTCAACGCGAATGGTCGCCGCGCTGCTCATGTAGATGGCCGCGACGTACTGCGCATCCACGTCCTTGCCGGCCGCCGCGATGCGCGCGGCATCGAGCGGTGACCCAACGTCGCGTACGGATAGCGGCGCGACGGTCACCGATCGCATTCCACCAATGCGGCGCACGCTGGCCGCGATGGCATCGACGAGAGAATCGGGTTGTGCGAGACTTCCTGCCTTGATCACCGGAACGACTGCGACCTGGATCCCCTGCTGCTCGACCACGCGCGGCGTCTCCCCCGCACGCCGATTATACATGGTCTTTCCCGCCGCACCGGACGCGAGGACGGCGAGGAGCACGAGCGCCACTTTCGCCCAGCTCCGGTGCACGCGCGGGTCGGCCTGCGCGCGGGTCGCCGATGGTGGCGTGCTCTCGATTCGTGCATCGCCCGGCGACGAACAGCGCGCCGCCTTCGCAAACTCCGTGACCGTCGTGAAACGGTCCGCCGGCACTTTCTCCATCGCGCGGAAGACGGCGGCCTCCAGCGCGGGCGGCGCCGAGCGTCGACGCGCGCGCAGCGAGGGTGGATCTTCCATCATGTGGCGCATCGCGACGGCGCTGACCGTAGGGCCCGAGAACGGCGGTTCGCCGACGAGCATCTCGTAGAGTACGCACGCCAGCGCATACTGATCAGCCTTCGGCCCGACGTCCTTCTCCGCCGAGGCTTGCTCGGGCGAGAGGTAGTGCGGCGTGCCGACGGACAGGCCCGAGGCCGTGAGTCGTTGCGCGGTCACGTCGCCGATGGCACGCGCGAGGCCGAAGTCAACGATGTAGGCGCGTCCTTCCGCGAGGATGATATTCTCCGGCTTGACGTCGCGGTGCACCACGCCGTGATCGTGCGCGTGCTGAAGCCCGTCGGCTACTTCGGCGGTGATCTTCAGAGCGTCGTCGACAGACAGCTGCTTCTCTCGCTTCAGACGGTCCCGGAGCGACTCGCCGCCGAGGTAGTCCATGACGTAGAAAAGACATCCGTCCGCCTCGCCGCATTCGTGAACGGCGACGATGTGCGGATGATGCAGGTTGGCGGCGATGCGTATCTCGGACTGAAAGCGTGCGACCCCGAGCTCAGTGGTAACGCTGGGGTGCAACAGCTTGATGGCAACGGGGCGCTGAAGGCGCAAATCGTAGGCGCGATAGACAGTCCCCATCGCCCCGTGTCCGAGCTCTTCCTCGAACCGGTACCGCTCGACCAGCGATAACTCGAACGAGCCGTGCCTGGCGATCACCGCGGGACCTCTCGCATGCTGGCCACGTCGTCGTGGTGCCACCCGTATTCGAGCGAGGCAGCCGGCCGAACATACGTTCGCCAGTTCACGGTTGCCAGTAGAACAGTTCAGCGACTATGACATCGTCTGCGGAACCGCAATCACCCGGTGGTTCGGCTGGCATTTGACATAGGTGACACGAAACCATAGTTTCGCTGCACCTAAACTACGGTGGCGCTCATGGAGCATGCAATCGAACGCATGGTAGGGATCGCCTTCTTCGCCATCGCTCTGTCGCATCTGCTGCGGCCACGCGAATGGGGTGAATTCTTCGATCAGTTGCGCGCGAAGGGCGCGCCGGGTGCGTTCATCAACGGGATGATGGCCCTTTCATTCGGCGCGCTGATCGTCGGCTTTCATGGTACACAGTGGAGCGGATGGGCCGGCATCGTCACCTTCGTGGGCTGGGCGCAGGTGTTCAAGGGAACGCTTCACATCTGCTTTCCAGCGTACTCGCTGCGGGCGATGGGGATGGTGTCGGCGGAGCGTCACAAGAAGTTCGCGCTCGCGGGTGCCCTGATGCTCCCGGCGGCTGCTGCGATGCTCTACGCATCGGCGAAGTAGGTTCTCGCCGCCCTCGCGGACGCGGGAACGGGCAGTAAGATTCGCCCATGAATCCTGCCCCGAAAGAGCTCACGATACGAGGCCTGGTCCTCGGCGCACTCCTGACGACGGTCTTCACGGCCGCGAACGTCTACCTCGGACTCAAGGTCGGACTCACCTTCGCGTCGTCGATCCCCGCTGCGGTGATCTCGATGGCGATCCTGAGTCGAGTGAAGGATTCGACGATCCTCGAGAACAACATCGTCCAGACCGTGGCATCCGCGGCCGGCACACTCTCGGCCATCATCTTCGTGCTGCCGGGACTCGTCATCGTCGGATGGTGGGCCGGGTTCCCCTTCTGGCAGTCATTTCTCATCTGCGTCGCGGGCGGCGTGCTCGGCGTGTTGTTCACGATCCCGCTGCGTCGCGCGCTCGTCACGACCTCAGACCTTCCGTATCCCGAGGGTGTCGCGGCGGCTGAGGTGCTCAAGGTCGGATCGGGCGTTCGTGGTGAGACGAAGGACGACACGGGGGAAGCGAGAGAAGGGCTCACCGCCGTCATGCTCGGCACTTTTGCTTCAGCGGGACTCGCGATCCTCGGAGCAACGCGCATCGCTGCGACGGAGATCGCCGGCGTGTTCCGGCTCGGGGGCACGGCGTCGAGCGGATACCAGATCGCGTGGTCACTCGCGTTGCTCGGCGCAGGACATCTCGTCGGGTTGTCTGTCGGTATGGCGATGCTCGTCGGACAGGTGATTTCGTGGGTGATCGCCCTGCCGATCCTGACGTCGATGCAGCCGATGGCCGAGGGTGTGACGCTCACCGCGCACACGATGGGAATCTGGCGCACGCAGGTGCGGTTCATCGGCGCCGGCGCAATTGCCGTCGCGTCGATCTACACGTTGGCCAAGCTCGCGAAGCCGGTCGTCGCTGGACTCGTGAGCACGTTGGCTGCGTCACGCGCCGTGAAGACGGGCGACGAGACGGATCGTGATCTCGAGCCGGCGTGGATCTACGTGCTGACGGCGGTGTGCATGGTCATCACCGCGTATCTCGCGTACACCTTCGCGCAGTCGGTGCCGGCGCTTGCGTCGAGTGCGCTCAAGCTCACGATCATCGCCGTACCGTTCGTGCTGCTCGTCGGCTTTCTCATCGCCGGCGTGTGCGGTTACATGGCGGGACTCATCGGCGCGTCGAACAGTCCGATCTCCGGCGTGGGTATTCTGTCGATCGTGATCTGCGCGTCGACGATCGTGCTCGCCGTGGCGCCGACACCAGAGACGCGGCCCGCACTCGTAGCCTTCGCGCTCTTCGTGACTGCAATCGTCTTTGCGTGCGCCACGATCTCGAACGACAATCTGCAGGACCTGAAGACAGGACAACTGGTTGGCGCGTCACCGCGTCGTCAGCAGATCGCCCTCATCGTGGGCGTGGCGTCGGGCGCCGCCGTGATTCCGCCGGTGCTCAACCTTCTCGCGAAGGCGTATGGATTCGCTGGGGCGCCGAACATCGGCGTTGTAGCGCCGAATCCGCTGCCAGCGCCTCAGGCGACGCTCATCTCCGCGCTCGCGCAGGGCGTGATCGGGGGAAGTCTCGAGTGGAAGATGATCGGCATCGGCGCGGCAGTCGGCGTCGGTCTCATTCTCGTCGACCTCATGCTCGGCACGATGAAGAAGCTGCGCATTCCGCCGCTGGCCGTCGGCATCGGGATCTATCTGCCGATGTCGGCGACATTCGCGGTCATCGTCGGCGCGGTGATCTCGCACTGGTACGACAAGCGCGCACGCGCGATGCCGAATCCGGGTCGAGCAGAGCGACTCGGGACGCTCGTGGCATCTGGGTTGATCGTTGGCGAGAGTCTCTGGGGCGTGCTGAACGCGGGGTTGATCGTCGCGTTCGCGAAGGACGCGCCGATTGGTCTCGTGCCAGAGGACTTCGCGCTCGCGAAGCCGCTTGGCGTGATCGGCTTCATCGCTGCGATCGTGTGGCTGTATGGATGGATGCTGCGCCGATCTGCCGTGGCGCGGTGACGCAAACTGGCATCCCTCAATTTGTGAAGAACACCGTTCTTCAGTGATTGGTCTCGGCTGCATGCGGTTGTCGACGGCCGCCGACCGCGACGATGAGCGCGGTGTCGCCGTCATTCTTGCGGCGCTCGATGCGGGCGCGACGTTGCTCGACAGCGCTGACGCCTATGCTCACGATGATCGCGACGTCGGACACAACGAGCGCCTGATCGCCCGAGCGCTCGCCTCGTGGGGTGGCGATCGTGCGCAAATCACCGTGGCGACGAAGGGTGGCATGCGTCGCCCCAAAGGCGCGTGGGTGAGCGATGGCCTGGCAAAACACCTTCGCGAAGCCTGTGACTTGAGTCGGCGCGCGCTGGGCGTAGACACGATCGACCTCTATCAGCTCCACGCCGTCGATCCAAAGACATCGATCGAGACCAGCGTCCGCGCGCTCGCGAAACTGCAGGAAGAGGACAAGGTCCGCGAGGTTGGCCTGTGCAACGTCACGGTGAGTGACATTCGGGCCGCGCAGTCGATCGTCGCGATCGCGTCGGTGCAAGTGAGTCTCTCACCGCTCGACGACGAGAATCTGCGCAACGGTGTCGCCGAGTACTGTCGCGACAATGGAATCCTCCTGATCGCGTACCGTCCGCTCGGCGGAGTGAACGTGAAGCGCATCGCGCGCGATGCGGTTCTCTCCAAGGTGGCGGCGAAGCACCGCGCGTCCGCCGAAGAGGTGGCGCTTGCATGGCTCATCAGTTTCGGCAACGGCATCATGCCGATTCCAGGCGCAACTCGCGTCGAAACGGCGTCCTCGCTCACGCGCGCGCTCGAGGTCGAGCTCGACGAGGAGGATCGTCATGCGCTCGACGCACAGTTCTCTGGGCGGCTGCTCCGTGTTCCACGCGCGCAGCGACGACCGCGCGATGACGCAGATGGCGAAGTGGTGATCGTCATGGGCATGCCTGGTGCGGGAAAGTCGACGCTCGCTCGCGAGCTCGAGGCGAATGGCCATCAGCGGCTCAACCGCGACGCCATTGGTGGGTCGCTCGCCAAGCTCGCACTGCGCCTGAGTGACGTGCTCGCCGCCGACAATCGACGCGTGGTGCTCGACAACACCTATCCGACGCGCAAGTCGCGAAGCGAAGTGATCGAAACGGCATGGGAGCACGGAGTGCCAGTGCGGTGCGTGTGGCTCACGACCGACGTCGCAAACGCTCAGGTCAACAGCATTCATCGCATGCTCGACGCGCACGGCAGCCTTCCGACGCCTGAGGACATCCGTCAACGCGGCAAGCAGGACACGCGGTATCTCTCGCCGGATGCGCAATTCCGCTACGAGCGAATGCTCGAGCCGCCGACGCTCGATGAAGGATTCGTGTCGGTCGATGTACGCGGGTTCGTTCGCGAACCGGAGCACGGGGACGAGCGTGCGCTGATCCTCGACTTCGACGACCTGATCGGTATGAGTGCGCCGGCCCTGTTGCCGGAAGACGTCGTGATCGAGCCGATGCGCCGCGAAACACTCTCCCGTTGGGCCGCTGACGGCTGGCGGGTGTTCGTTCACGCATGGCGGCCGCAGGTCGCGCGCGAGCAGACTACAATTCAGGACGTCGACGCGTGCTTCGCGAAGCTGCGCGAGCTGATTGACATCGACGTGGACGTTGCCTGCTGTCCACACGATGCAGGACCGCCCGTGTGCTGGTGTCGCAAACCGATCCCTGGTTCGGTACTGGAGTTCGCGATGCGACGAGGTGTCGCGCTCACGCAATCGATCGTGGTGGCGTCGTCGGCGGCGGATCGAACGATGTCCGAGCGGATCGGAGCGCGCGTCGAGTCGACTTCGAGTTTCTTCAGCTGACGTACATCAACAGTGCGGAACAGTCATGATCATGGTACATGTCTTCATTCACGTGAAGCCCGAGTCGGTGGATGCCTTCACGACGGCTACGCTGGAGAACGCGCGAAACAGTGTGAAGGAGCCTGGAGTCGTCCGCTTCGATGTGGTCCAGCAGGACGACGACCCTACGCGGTTCGTCCTGATGGAGATCTATCGCACGGCGGCGGATCCGGTGAGCCACAAGGAGACAACGCACTACGCGACATGGCGCGACACGGTGGCGCCGATGATGGCAGAGCCGCGACAGGGCGTGAAATACCACGCCGTGTTCCCCGAGGCAGCGCAGTGGGAGCAACCGCGATGAAGACGCCACATTCTCGGTCACGCGTCGGGGTCCTGGCGATCATCGCGTTTTGCGCGATCGTCGCTTGTTCCGGCGAGCGAAAGGCGTCCGTCGCTGCAAAGGTGAACGGCCCTCTGGTCGCGCTCATGACGCAACATGCATCTGCTACGTGTGGCAGGTCCGATCGCACCTATGCGACCATCTTCTTTCACCCGCCGTACCAGACGTGCACAACGGCCAACGACGACTCGACAGAGAGCGCGGAGATCGATTCGGACAGCGTGGTGGTGGAGCTCACGAACACGTGGAAGGCGGCGCCGGCCGATCAGGCAACGGTGTTCTCGCAGGCGGAAGGCGATCTCACGTCGCGATTCGGAATGCCGCAGCGGTGCAGTGCGACCAAGGTCGAGTGGCGGCAGGGCGATTCCCTCGACGTGGTGCTTCAGATCGCGCCGGTGTCGCAGGTCGGGACCGAGTTCAACGAAGGGCCTTATCGCATGACTCGAGTAGCGCGTCTCGGCGCGATCGATCCGTCCATCGGCGGATGCTAGCTGGCGAGAATTCCAGAAAGCGTCCGCAGCATCTCACATTCTCTCTTCGAAGGAACGCAATGCCACTGACCCGCGATCAACTCGACCACCTGCAGCAGCGGCTGCAAGACGAGCGCGCCCGTGCACTCGATCTCTTGAATCGCATCGTCGGAGAGCGTTCGGGAGAATCGGGACAAGACGCCGCCGGTGACCTGTCGGTGATGCCCTTTCATGCGGCGGACCTGGGCACTGACACGATGGACGCGGAGCTCGATGCGTCGAATGCGACGCGTGTGTCGCGCGAGCTTGCGGAGATCGACGCGGCGCTCACGCGGCTGCTCGAGGACCCCGAGCACTTCGGCCTGGACGAGAAGACGGGCCGCGACATTCCATTCGAGCATCTCGACGCGATTCCCTGGGCGCGCGGGTGATCCCGGTGTGAACCCGCTACCGGTGTGTCAGGGCCGGTCGGACGAATAGACCTGTCCGCCGGCGCGGAGGGTCAGCTTCTTTCCCTCGAGCGTGCCCGTCATGGGGACGCGCAGGACGCCCGCGAGCGTTACGGTGGAACCCTGAACTTGCCAGGTTCCCGTGACCAGCGCTGTGGAGCCCCTCTCGCGATCGATTTCCCTGATATACCACCGCTTCGCGACACTAACGGTGGCAAACCGATAGAAGAAACCCCGCCAGCACGAATGCTGGCGGGGCTTTTCCGATCAGCTGCTAGACGATCACACCAGCTTCGGCACGATGTACGGTGCGCGATACTGCGCCGTGAGCATCGCGTTCGCCTTCGCTGCATCCGGACCCGTCATCTTCTCCGCCTTCGTATCGACGAGCAGCGGCATTCCAGCCGTCAGCGGCGTCTTGGTGAGATCGACGTTGTTGGCGTGGAGATGCTCGATCATGCGACCGTACGCCTCGCTGAGCACCGCGCTCGACTTCACCTTGTCCTGCAGCTTCGCCTCCGGCACACCGGCACCCAACTGGTGCGAGATGTTGCCGAGATGGCACAGCGAGCTCGAGACGTTGCCTTCCTGAATCGGGCCATAGAGGTCGCCCGTTTTCCGGCTGCGCACGACGTCGACGAAATTCTGCATGTGGCGGTCGGTGCCCTTGAACTCCTTGATCACCTTGCCGCTCTTGTCGACGGCGCGAGCGGTGGTGTAGCTCGGCACGATCATGCTGCCGCCCTCGCAATCGATGACGTTGCCGATGTCGACGCCGCGGTAGTTGTCCATGCCGCTGCCCTGGCCGCCCTGGTTGGCCGCCGGGTCGCCGCCTGCGCTCGCGATACCGGCCTTCTTCGGAAGACCGCGCACCTCGAAGATCAGCGGCGCCTTCGTGTACTCGTGAATGACGATCTGCGTGTTGGGCGTCTCGCCGTCATCGACGTAACCAAGGCGGCCGCCGATGCTCAGCGTGCGGTTGGGCAGGCCGGGCTCGCCGAGGAACCAACGTGCGACGTCCATCTGGTGGATGCCCTGGTTGCCGACGTCGCCGTTGCCGTAGAGATAGATCCAGTGCCAGTCGTAGTGCACCGGCCCGTTCTTGGTGTTGCGATGCGGCGCGACGAGTGGCGCGGGTCCGGTCCAGAGATCGTAGTTGATGTTGCTTGGCACCGCTTGCGCGCCGCCGCACTGGCCGATGCTGTCGCGGCGCTTGTAGCAGAAGCCACGCGACGCGACGATCTTGCCGAGCTGGCCGCTCTGTACGTAGGCGACGGCTTCGCGCAGTCCTTCGCCGGAGCGAATCTGCGTGCCGGCCTGGATGACGCGGCCGAACTTGTTCGCGGCGGCGACGAGCTGGCGTCCTTCCCAGATGTTATGCGAGACGGGCTTCTCGAGATAGACGTCCTTGCCCGCCTGCATGGCCCAGATGCCCGCCAGCGAATGCCAGTGATTCGGTGTAGCAACGGTGACGGCGTCGATGTCGGGCGACGCGAACATTTCGCGCATGTCGACGTATGTCTTCACGTTGCCGCCGAGGCTTGCCTTCACCTTCTCGAGGAGCGCGCTATCCGGATCGCAGATGGCGGCGACGCGCACACCAGAGATCTTTGCGAGACTGCTGAGGTGATTTCTTCCGCGGCCATTCAGACCAATGACGCCGACGCGCAGGTCCTCATTGGACCCCATGATCTGGCCCCACGACCGCGCCGGGAGTGCGGCACCGGCAGCGAGCAGTGCGGATGACTTGAGGAAGGTGCGTCGATTGAGTGGGCTCATGATCGGT
>JAQBPV010000429.1 GCA_028287345.1 Gemmatimonadota bacterium | reverse complement strand
GAGCACCTTCGCGCTGCGTTCGAGCACGCCGACGACCAACGAGATCGGCGTCGTCACGGCGTTGAAGAATCCGTCGATACTCTCCGCGTGCTGCACCAGATGCGGCGCCACCTCGGGCGTCAGCGCTTTCACCTCCGCGAGGAAGTCCGCCGCGCGCCACACGAAGATCCCGGAGTTCCACAGATATCCGTCGCGCATCATCGCCTCGGCACGCGCGCGATCGGGCTTCTCGATGAACCGCGCGACGCGACGCGCACCTTCACTCACTTCACCCGCCGGCTGGATGTATCCGAAGCCGGGATCGGGTCGCACGGGAACGACGCCCACGGTGACGAGCGCGTGATGCTGCTCGGCGGTGTCGGCCGCGCGCGACAATGCGGCGCGGAAACCGTCCGGATCACCCACGGCCCAGTCGGCGTGGATGCTGATCATTACCGCATCGGTGCCACCGCGACGCACGATCTCGTGCGCGGCCCACGCCAGCGCCGCCGCCGTACCAGCAGGTTTCGGCTCGGCGATGAAGTTCTCGCGCGGAATCGTTGGCGCGAGTGCGGCGATGGGTTCGACGAGTTGCGCGTTCGTGAGGATGAGCGTGCGCTCGGGTGGCACCAGCGGCGCCAGGCGCGTCAGCGCATCGATGAGAAGTGGATCATCGGTAGCGAGCGGCAACAACTGCTTCGGCCGAGCGGGGGTGCTGATTGGCCAGAAGCGAGAACCCACGCCGCCGGCCAAGACTACGGCCCATCGGGTCATGATGCGTCGGCGCTTGGCTCGGTGGCTACGCCCGCGAGCTCGGCGGTGCGCGCGTACAACCGCTTCGGGCTGAATGGTTTGGTCAGGAATTCGCTCGCGCCCAGATCCATGGCCATGCGATGCTGCTGCTCCTGTCCCGCCGCCGTGAGGACGATCGTGGGCAAGTGCTTGAGGCGTTCGTCTTTCTTCATTTCAGCAAGGACGTCGAGACCACTGAGGTAGGGCATCATGAGGTCGAGCAGGACGATGGCGATGTCCTGCTCGCGCCGCAGCACCTCGAGCGCCTCGCGGCCGTCGTAGGCGAGCGTCACCCGGAACGGGCCCTGCTCGAGCTTCATCTTGATGATGCGGCCGATGTGGGGTTCGTCATCGGCCACGAGTGCGTGCGTCAACTGGATTTCGGTCACTAGATCAGCGCTGCGATGTGCTCACGATGGCGACGCAGCTCGAAGAGCAGGCGACCGACGTTCGCATCGGGCCGGACGAGCACGACGAGAATGGCGTCGGCGTTGAGGACTTCGATGATGGCGAGGCCTTCACGGTATTCGAGCACGGCGGTCATCAGGGCGCCGCGTTGGACGGCGTCGCCAAGCTCGTCGGCAGGGCCGATGATGGCGGGAATGCGTGCGGCGAGGTCTTCCGGGTCGAGACCGGGCACGGTCTGGCTGTCGATCAGGAGGCCGTCGCGACCGAGCACGACCGCGGCTTCCACACCATCCCTATGTCGAATTGCGCCTACGAGGTCTCGAATATTCGGCATGCCCACTCCACATGGGAAAGTGCAGCGAAGCTTAAGGGTGAGGTGAGTGAAGTCAAGCTACGGCAATCGCTTGAGTTTGCTCGTGTCGGACCCTATTCTCCAATCAGCCCCACACCGCTTTTCCTTATTCGCGCCAACTCATGCTGCCGACTCGCCAGTTGCGTGTCGCCGTCGTGGCCTTTGCTGTCCTCGCGGTCGCCTGTGGCGACCTGACGCGGCCGAAGGCGACGTACGCGAACGCACTCTCCACGTACACCATCTACGGGCTGACCAATGCGCCCGCAACCGCGTCGACTGCCCTCAGCTTCCTGGGTGGTGCCTCGCACGCCAATGCGTCGTTCCTGTTCGACGTCGCGTTCGATCTCGACGCATCGGGACGTGCCGTCATCTATCCCGTCCGCACACTCGCGGGTGCGGCCGTAGGCACGACGAAACGGGTGGGGCTGCAGACAGTCGCAGGCAGCTTCGACCTGCTGCGAATGGTGCCGCAGACCGGCTACGACACCGTCAACGTGAAAACCGTGAGCCCGGGCACAGTGCTCGCCGTTGAGCTGCGCGATGCGACGGCGTGCTTCAGCTATAGCCTCATCACGTCGCAGTTCCTCTACGCGAAACTCGTGGTCGACAGCATCAACACGGTGGCGAAGAAGATCTACATCCGCACCGTGGTCGATCCCAACTGCGGCTACTTCTCGGTCGTGCCGGATTCGGTCCCGACGCAGTGATGCTCGATGCACGGCTGATTCGCGAGCGGCCCGACGATGTGCGTTCGGCGATGCGTCGGCGCGGCGCGATCGGCACACTCGGGCCGTTGGTCGACAGCGCGGTGAAGCTCGACGAGGAGCGCCGCCTGCTCATCCAGGCGATCGACGAACGGAAGGCGGCACGCAACAAGAGCTCGCAGGACGTCGCGCGCCGCAAGAAGGCCGGTGAAGACGCCACTGACCTCTTCGCGTTGGGGAAGGCGCTGGGCGAGGAAATCGCTCGGCTGGAAGTCGAGTATGGCCAGGTGCAAAACGACTTCGACAAGATTCTCTACGAGCTGCCGAACATCCCGCTCGCCGACGTCCCTGACGGCGGCGAGGAGAACAACGTCATCGTGCGCAGCTGGGGCACGCCGCGCGACGGCGACGGCGTGAAGCCGCACTGGGACATTGGCTCCGCGCAGGGATTGTTCGACCTCGAGCGTGGAGCGAAGATCAGCGGATCGGGCTTCGTCGTCTATCGGGGCAAGGGTGCGCGACTCGTTCGCGCGCTCATGAACTTCTTCGTGGATAGCCACGCGAACGATCATGGCTACGAGGAAGTGTGGCCGCCCCTGCTTGTCAACCGTGCGACAATGACCGGCACGGGGCAGCTGCCCAAGTTCGAAGATGACGCGTACAAGGTTGCCGGCGACGATCTCTTCCTGATTCCGACCGCCGAAGTGCCGGTCACGAATCTCTATCGCGACGAGATTCTCGACGCGGAGTTCCTGCCAAAGGGCTTCTGCGCGTACACGCCGTGCTTCCGTCGCGAGGCAGGATCGGCAGGGAAGGACACGCGCGGCATCCTGCGGACGCACCAGTTCGACAAGGTGGAGCTCGTGCGCTACAGCGCGCCCGACGACTCCAACGCGCAGCTCGAGCTGCTGCTCGGCCATGCGGAAACAATGCTGCAGCGTCTCGAGATTCCCTATCGCGTCAAGCTGCTGGCGGCAGGCGACACCGGATTCTCGAGCGCCAAGACGTACGACCTCGAGGCGTGGGCACCGGGTGTCGGCGCATGGCTGGAGGTGAGCTCGGTGAGCACGTTCACCGACTTCCAGGCGCGTCGCGCGAACATCCGCTACCGGCCGGCGAAGAACGAGAAGCCGAAGTTCGTGCACACGTTGAACGGATCGGGCCTCGCGTTCCCGCGCACGATCGCCTGCATTCTCGAGCATCATCAGCAGCCCGACGGCAGCGTCGTGGTTCCCGAAGCACTGCGGCCATATCTAGGGTTCGAACGGCTGGCGTAGGACGATGCGCCGACGCATCCCGGAACTTGTCGTCGGCCTGCTGCTCATCATCCTGCTGTCGTCGTTCGTGATGCTCACGCGCCGCGTAGTGCAGGACCTTCGGCTCGAGGCCAAGCGGTCCAGCACGATGTACGCACGAGTCTTTCGTGCGATCTCCGACACCACTGAAGGCGCCAGCACGCAGGCGCTCCTCGACCTGTCGAAGAGCATCGCCGATCAGGGAGTGCCGCTCATCATCACGGATCTCAAGGGCAAGCCGACGGGCGCGTCGCGCAACCTGCCGAAAGAGCTCGGCGACGACGAAGAGTTGATCCGCGCGTACGTCCGCGAGCTCGATCGCGAGAACGTGCCGGTCACGGACTCTCTCGTCGGCAGGATCCACTACGGCAACACGCCGCTGGTGAAGTGGCTGAGCATCATTCCCGCGCTGCAGGCAGTGAGCGCGTTCGTGCTGCTCATGGCCGGTGTGTACATCGTGCGAACGCGCGGCAATGCCGAACGCGAGCGCGTATGGGCTGGTATGGCGCGAGAATCGGCCCATCAGCTCGGCACGCCGCTGTCGAGCCTCGCCGGTTGGGTAGAGCTCCTCGATGAGCGAAGTACGGACGACGCCACCAAGAAAGCTGTGGCGAACATGAATGCGGATCTCGTGCGACTGGATCGCGTGGCGCACCGGTTCGAGCGCATCGGGCGCGAGCCACGACGCGACAAGGTGGACGCACCCGCCCTCGTGACTCGCATCGGCGACTATTTCCGGGCGCGAGTTCCGACGCTGAACCACGCCGTCACCGTCGACGTCGTGCCGCCCGACGAGCCCTTCACCATCCTCGGCGACGCCGTGCTGCTCGAGTGGGCGATGGAAGTGCTGGTGAAGAACGCTGTCGATGCGCTCGCTGGGCGCGGCGGCAAGATCACCATCGCCACGGTGCATCGGCCCGAGGGTGGTGCGCGCATCACCGTCACCGACGACGGGCCAGGCATTCCGCGCGAGCTTCGCGGCCGGATCTTCGAGCCTGGCTTCTCGACCAAGACGAGTGGCTGGGGCATCGGTCTCGCGCTGGCGCGCCGCATCGTCGAGGAGAACCACGACGGCAAGCTTCGGCTCTTGCCTACGGACCGCGGCGCGTCGTTCGAGATTATCTTACCATGATGGCCATTGCTACTGACGACACGCTGCTCGAGGGCTTGAATCCCGCGCAGCGCGAGGCGGTGCTGCACACGAATGGCCCGCTCCTGATTCTCGCGGGTGCGGGCTCTGGCAAGACGACTGTGCTCACCAGACGCCTCGCACGACTGATCGACCACGAGGGCGTGGATCCGAGCCGGATTCTCGCCGTGACGTTCACCAACAAGGCCGCCGGCGAGCTGAAGATTCGCATTGGCCGCCTGCTGAATCGCGCGCCCGTCGGCATGTGGGTGGGGACGTTCCACGCCATTGGCGCGCGCATGCTGCGCGCGGCACCGCACCTCGTCGGGCGGACGACGTCGTTCACGATCTACGATCAGGACGACGCGCAGGCGGCCGTGAAGCGCATCATGGAGCGCCTCCAAGTCAACACCAAGCAGTTCACGCCACGCGGCGTGCATGCAGCAATCTCCGACGCGAAGAACGCGCTCGTCTATCCGGCCGAGTACGCGAGCGTCGCGATGGATCCGTTCTCCAAGGCCATCGCGCGCGTGTATCCGGAATATCTCGAGGAGCTGCGCCGGTCGAACGCCGCCGACTTCGACGATCTGCTGCTGCTTCCCGTGCAACTGCTGGGCGCGAATCCGCAGGAGCTCGACAAGTATCGCCGCCGCTTCAAGTACATCCTGGTCGATGAGTATCAGGACACTAACCGTGCACAGTACCAGTTGATCAAGCTGCTCGCTGGCGGCCACGAGAATCTTTGCGTCGTCGGTGACGACGACCAGTCCATCTACGGGTGGCGCGGCGCGGACATTCGCAACATTCTCGACTTCAAGAAGGACTTTCCCGACGCAGCCGTCGTACGGCTCGAAGAGAACTATCGCAGCACTCCCGAGGTGCTCGATCTCGCGAACGTCGTGATCAGTGAGAACACGAGCCGAATGGGCAAGACGCTCCGCCCCACTCGGGCCAGTGGCGAACGTGTGACCGCAGTGCGTTGTCTCGACGAACGCGATGAAGCGGACTTCGTCGTGGAGCAGCTGTCGGCGCGTCGCTCGAGCGGCAACAGCCTGCGCGACTTCGCCATCGTCTACCGCACCAACTCGCAGAGTCGCGCTCTTGAAGAGGCATTGCGCAAGCGCGCCGTGCCGTATCGGCTGGTGGGTACGGTGCGGTTTTACGACCGGCGCGAAGTGCGCGACCTCATGAGCTATCTCAAGCTCATTGCGAACCCGAGCGACAACGAAGCGTTTCGGCGCGCGGTGTCGGTGCCGAAGCGCGGCCTCGGCGAAACGACGATCGAATCATTGGCCGTCGCGGCCAATGCCGCCAATCTGCCGATGCTCGCCACGGCGCAGCGGCCCGAGCTGCTTACGGCCATTCGGCCCGCCGCGCGCACCGCGCTGGCGGAATTCGCGATGCTCATCGGCAAGTTCGCCGAGTCGGCCAAGGAGGCGAAGGTCGATGAGCTGTTGAAGGAGGTCGTCGAGGGCATTCGTTACGACGAATACCTCAAGGCCGAAGGTCCGGAGGGCGCCGACCGCATCGACAACGTGCGCGAGCTGGTCACCGGCGCGGCGGAGCAACAGGCGGAGGAGGAGGGCGAAGTGGGTCTCACACCACTCGATCATTTCCTTCAGAAGGCCATGCTCGTCGCGGAGCTCGACAAGCTCGGGCCCGATGCGGACGCGGTGACGATGATGACGCTGCACAACGCAAAGGGTCTGGAGTTCCCCGTGGTTTTCATCACGGGTCTCGAGGACGGTCTCTTCCCGCTCGCGAAAGCATTCGACGATCCACCGTTGCTCGAGGAAGAGCGGCGTCTCTTTTACGTCGGCATCACGCGCGCGGAGAAGAAGCTCTTTCTCACGCACGCGGAGGGGCGTACGCGCAACGGTGAATACAAGCAGTCCAAGGCGTCGAGCTTCCTGCAGGCAATTCCCGAATCGATGCTCGAGCAGCACAAGACGATCAAGGTGCGAAGCTCGGGCCGCTCGTTCATGCAGTCGCTCGGCGGCGGTAGCCAGTGGGGCAACTCGCGCGCGCGCGGCGTCGATCATCCCGCACGCGAGCAGTGGCTCGACAAGGAGAGCGCATTTCCGCCCAGCGCGTCGCAGCGCAGGCCTGGTACGCCGGTCACGCGTGTGTCGAGCTTCGAGGAGGCGGAAGTATCGCAGGACGCGGCGATCATCGCCGTCGGCTCGAGGGTGAAGCATCGCAAGGTCGGCAGCGGCGTCATTGCGGAGTTGGCCGGTGCGGGCCGCGATCTCAAGGCGAAGATCGACTTCGACGACGAGGAGATCGGTCGCAAGACGCTGGTGGTGGCGCAGGCCAACCTCGAGCG
>JAQBPV010000397.1 GCA_028287345.1 Gemmatimonadota bacterium | reverse complement strand
ACGGCTCACTCAACGCATTGACGAATTGTCGCCGCGGCAGTGAGCAAAGAGCTCGATCTCACGCTGAGGTTGTCAAGCCATCTCCACTTCGACCTGATTGTCGTAGAACACCGGTCCATGCCCAAGGTCGGTCTCCCGCTGTGACGTGGTCTGATTCGCATTCGCGCCATCTGCCGCGAGCTTGCCCCACCAGATCGACGGCGCCCACACCACGCCCTCGCGAATGGTCGGCTCGACACGCGCTCGCGCGAGGAAGGCGCCACGATCGTTGCGCACCGTCACCATCGCGCCCACGGCGATGGCGCGGCGCTCAGCATCGGCCGGGTGCAGCAGCACCTCGGGCTCCTTCGTCTGCCGACGCAGCGACGTCAGGTTCACGAACGTCGTGTTGAGGAACGTGTGCGCCGGAGATGAAATCAGCGTGAGTGGAAAGCGCGCCACGAGCTCTGGATCGCGCTCGACCGATTCGTACGGCGGCGTGTACGTCGGCAATGGGTCGAGTCCCATCTTTGCCATGCGCTGAGAATAGAATTCGCACTTTCCACTCGGTGTGCTGAACACGCCATCCGCGAAGGGCAGGTACGGCGTCGGCACGTTGAGACGCATCCAGCCGCGCTCGAGCAATCCCTCCATCGTCACGCCTTGAATCTTCGGCAGCTGCGAGCAAAGCGCCTGACGAATGAGCGTGAGGTCGTCGTCCTGCATGATGGGATTCGTCATCCCCATGCGTGCTGCGAGCAGCCGGAAGATCTCGCTGTTCGGCTTCGCCTCGCCGATCGGCGCGATGGCCGGCCGGTTGAGCGAGACGTAGTGATGTCCGTATGCGAAGTGGATGTCCCAGTGCTCGAGCTGCGTCGTCGCGGGAAGCACGATGTCTGCCCAATCCGCTGTGTCGGTCTGGAAATGCTCGAGCACGACGGTGAAGAGATCCTCGCGAGCGAGTCCCTGCAGCACAGCGTTGCGATCCGGTGCAACCGACGCGGGATTGCTGTTGTACACGATCATCGCCTTTACCGGCGGACCACCCACTCCGGCATCGGGCAGCGTGAGTGCGTCGCCCAATCGAATCATGTTGATCGTACGAACGGGCGGACCCAGGTCCGGTCGCTCGAGCGCTGCGCGGTTGAACTGAAAGTTCGCCGACGTCGACAGCTGCACGCCGCCCCCGGCCCTGCGCCAATGTCCGGCAACAGCCGGCAAGCAAGCGATGGTGCGCACGGCCATGCCGCCGCCGGCGTGCCGTTGCAGTCCGTAGTTCACGCGGATGAACGCCGCCTTCGCGCGCCCGAACCGCTCTCCGAGCGACACGATCGTCTCCATCGGAAGTCCCGTCACGGCCGCCGTGCGCTCCGGCGTCCACTCGGCGGCACGCTCACGCATCGCCTCGTGTCCCAGCGTGTGGCGCTCGAGGTAGTCCTTGTCCTCGAGACCGCGCGCGAACACGACGTGCATCATGCCGAGTGCGAGCGCCGCATCCGTTCCGGGACGGATTGGAATCCATTCGTCGCACTGCATTGCCGTGCGCGTCTGAATCGGATCGATGCAGATGATCGGCGTGCCTCGCTCGCGCGCCTTGAGGATGAACGGCCAGAGGTGCGGATTGGCGGTGAGCGTGTTCGTTCCCCACAGCAGCACGAGATCACTCTCGGGCACGCCTTCGCCGTCGGCGCCGATGTTCGCACCGACCGTCATGCGCATGCCGATCGTGCCCGCCATCGAGCAGATGGTACGGTCGAGCTTCGACGCGCCGAGCAGGTGGAAGAAGCGGTGGTCCATCGACGAGCCCTGCACGAGGCCCATCGTTCCTGCGTACGAGTAGGGCAGGATGGCCTGCGGTCCGTCTTCAGAGCGGGCGATCTCGCCAAGGCGCGTCGCGATCTCATCGAGCGCGGCATCCCACGTGATCGGTTCGAACTGTCCGCTGCCCTTCGGTCCTGTGCGACGCATCGGTGTCCGAAGACGATCGTCGTGATACGTGCGCTCGACGTAGCGATTCACCTTCGCGCAGAGAAAGCCGTTGGTCACCGGATGATCCGGATCGCCGGCGACACGCACCGCACGTCCATTTTCCACGGTGATGAGCATCGCGCACGTGTCGGGACAGTCGTGCGGACATGCACCGCGGACGACGCCATCGCGCGTGAGTGCAATCTCCGCGGAGAGAATTTCTTCAGGCATGATTCGCGATGTAGGTGGACGATCCGAAGCTACCATCGGCGAAGGGTCCGAACCACACATTTTGCGGAGAGCTTCGCAAATCGAGGCTAAGTCGTTGGGCAGTAATGGCTTGGCGCACAATTGAACAAATGTCTACTTCCTGCGGTGCGAAATGGTCTTCACCGGACGGTGGCACGATTGAGAGATATTGTCGCGCTCGCGGACGAACCTGTTGCCACGCTTTCACTTGGCTCGCCTCGATCCACTCTTGACATGGCGTTCTTTGAATCTAAGTTTCACGCCGCATGAAGCCGGGCACCGATAGCGTGCGCGGACCAACGCGTCATTCACCGAACCC
>JAQBPV010000380.1 GCA_028287345.1 Gemmatimonadota bacterium | reverse complement strand
GGGTCGAACTGGCGGCCCACTTCGCGGCGCATGATCTCGATGGCTTCGAGCTGCGAGAAGGCGCGCTTGTAGCTGCGCTCCGTCGTCAGCGCGTCATAGACGTCGGCGATGCAGAGAATGCGCGCCTGCAGCGGAATCTTTTCGGCGACGAGACCATCCGGATATCCGTGTCCATCCCAACGCTCGTGATGACTGCGCACCATCGGCGCGACGTCCCACGGGAACTGCACGTCGGCGAGCATCTGCTCACCAGCGGCGGGATGCTGGCGGATGAGCGCCCACTCTTCTTCCGTGAGCTTGCCCGGCTTGTTCAACACTTCTGCCGGCACGATCAGCTTGCCGACGTCGTGCAGCAATGCGCCGATGCGGAACCAGAAGAGCGACGTCTCGTCGAAGCCGGCCTTGGCAGCGAGTGCGCCGGCGAGATCGGCGACGCGTTCGCAATGACCTTGCGTGTGCACGTCCTTCGATTCGATCGACTCGCCCCACTTGCGCACGACGTCGAGGAAGTCGCCCTCGAGGCGCGCCATCCGGCGTCCTACGTCGGCAAGCTCATGGCGCGAGCGCAGCTGCGTAAAGCAGGCGTGTGCACGGTTGAGCGCTTGCAGCGTCTCGCGGTTACGTCCGAGACGACCATACAACTCGGCGAGCTCGCGGTTGGTGTCGCCTTCGAGCGCGAGATCCTTCGCCGCCGTCGCGACATCACGCGCCGCAGTGAGGTGCATCTCGGCGCCGACCAGGTCACCTGTCTCGCGGGCGATGATGCCGTAGACCTTGGACGCTTCGCCATTCGCGCGCACGTCGTCGAGGTGTCCGGCCAGTGCCATCGCGCGATCGCAGCGGCGCTTGGCTTCATCGAAGTCGCGCTTCTCCAACTGCAGGGACGCCGAGTTGACCTCGAGCTGCACGCGCGTGGAGAGACCGCCAAGGGCATTGGCGATGGTCAGCGCTTCCGCGAATGCCTCTTCGGCCGCATCGTGACGTCCGAGTGCGACGTTGGCGAGGCCGAGGTTGTTGAGCGCGATGACGATGTTGTCGAGCAGCGAGTACAGGCGGCCGTGCGCGAGCGCATCCTGGAAGTAGCGCAGCGCCTCGCGGAAGTCTCCGCGAATGCTGGCCATCGTGCCCAGGTTGGTCATCACGTCGACCTGGAGGCGCGGATCCGTCGAGCTGGTGCCGCGCTCGAGTGCTTCCTGAAAGAGTTGCTCGGCGTGATCGAGATCGCCCTGGCGCCAGCGGACGGCGGCGAGAACGTTCAGGGCGTGGCCCAGGGCATTTCGCTCGTCGCCAAGTTCGGCGGTAGCCACTGCGGCGATGGCACAGTCTTCCGCGGCGCCGAAGTCGGCGTCCACCTCGTAGGTGCGGGCGATCCAGCGCAGGAGCATGGACGCCATCGACGGCGACGGCGCAGACATCGTGCGCATCGCCTGCTCGTACAACACGCGCGCCTCGGCACGCCGCCCGAGCTTGTCGAGTGATCGCGCCTCCTCGATTAGAGCATTCGTCGAGGCGAGTCGAGCGGGCGCATCCACCAGACGGAGATGTTGTGCGCGCGCGCCTGCGGTATTGTCGGACATCGCTTCCCGGAGGGGGCGGGTGAGCTACGAGACTTCTGGGGTATTACTACGGTATAAGGACGCGGTGACGCGATGCAACGCAACGCATGGACGATGTAAAAGACAGCCGGCCCGCTGTCGCGGGCCGGCCGTTGTGTTCACTCAGCTCGAGGCGATGATGTAGCCGGAATTGTCGTGGGTCGGAGCAAGGGGGCGGATCATTGAAGCGGTCTCCGGTTGAGCGGCGCGCAGTGCGCGCCACGAAAGGAATCGTTGGGTGAGCGGACGAGAGGACGCCGTTGGCCTAGTAGATGTTTGAGGAGCCCTCATCGCCGTCGCGCTCGGCAACGACGTAACCGCTGAAGTGCTTGACTCGACGGAACAGGACGTTGTTGCTGTAGTCGATATACGTCTTGAGATCGTTGTCGGCGCGCGACTCGTCCTTGCAGCCACCCTTGTCGGCGCAGTAGAGCATCAGCCAGTTCTTGGCATCATCCCGCGAGACCTTGGGAGCGTACATGTAGAGCTGCACCGACTTGTTCGGGTTGAAACGCATCGCCGGGAAGAACTGCACTTCCGGGTGCGTGCCCTGCGAGTTCTTGATGACGACCGTGAGCGTGATCGGCAGCGTGTGCGGCGAGCACGGACGGTTCCAGTATTCCGCGCCGTAGCCCGACGTCAGCAGATTGCAGACGGAGTGGGCGGGGATGTCCAGGTGGTTCGGGCCGAGCGAGAACGATTGGTTGCGGGTCGGATCGAAGACGACAGCGTACGTGCCATCGACGACGCCGATGAGCGCCTTCTGCGAAACGGAGGGAACGAACATCGAGGTCGCCTCGACCGCCTTCGTCGGGACCGGCACTGCGGGAGACGTCACTTCGCCGGAGCATGCGCCCACCAGCAGGGCGGCGGCGAGTGAAAGGCGTGTTGCGATTGGGCGGGCCTGCATCGGCATGCGCATTTGGATCGTCCTTGAGATGGAGCTGTGGTGTGTGTGAGGCCATCTGGAGGGACTCGGTGAGCTTCGTCGCCCGCCGGCCCGTGCCTCCAGATGCATTCACCACGAACAGGTAAGGCTTCGTGGCAGTACGGGCTTAGGCAATGCCGGTACCACGCTCAGCTATTCTCGAAATGTCGTCAAATTGGCCGCATAACGATGTTCGTACGAGACCGTTCAGCCAACATGTCCGGACGATATGGTTAGGTTGACCGCAGACTTAACGCACACCGATCGTGCATAATGCAGCATGTCCATGCATTTTGCACTGTGCTACAGTCGCCGGATTGAGGTCAGGAAGTCCCGATTTTGAACTTCATGGGCCACGTAACCCTCCGCGCTGTAGCATTATCGCCCCATATCATCTGCAGCGATGAGATAAAACGGCCCACTGGGCTCGCGCCGTTGATGTTCCTGTATTTGGACACGGCGGACCATGTGTCCAAATATCCCGATAGTTGATCAAGTGTCCAGTTTGTGGTCATTACAAAGCCAGGAGCGACTCGCTCGGCGAACGGAAAAGCCAATCCCGCGTATGCCGCATCGACCAGCGCACGCTCGGCTGGCCAGTAAACGCCCAGTGTGTCTTTATAGAACGACCAGATCAGGACGTCGATCTCCGGGGTGACGGACAGCAACCCGTAGGTCCAGACGGCGAGCGTTCCCCCAGGCGACAAAATGCGGCGCGCCTCCGTATAGAATCGCGACAGGTCAAACCAGTGAAGCGCTTGCGCCACGGTAATGAGTTGGACGGAATTGCTCGCAAGCGCGCTGGCCTCCGCCGTCATCGCCGCGTAGTGAACTCGCTCGGCGCGGCGCGCGAGCGCGAGTTGCGCATGACTTGGATCCGTGGCAACGACTTCGGCGAAATGCGCCGCGAGTGCTTCGGCGGCCTGACCATTGCCGGTGCCGCAATCCCACGCGCGCTCGCGGCTGCCCGTCGTTTCGGCCAACCATGCGAACAGCTCAGCTGGATAGCTCGGCCGATATGAAGCGTAAAGCGCCGCTGACTCGGAGAAGTGGTCCATAAAGCTGCGCATCGGCGTTGATTATCGCGTTGCTTGTATTCAGGTTACATCGTGCGTAAAAACTGCACGTTTCCCACACGAACCTCTCGCTGATCCAGAGTCGAATGCAAGGCAAAGACGATCGCGTCGACTCTTCCCCCGACAGCGAGGCACCTGCAGGGCGGACCTTCCTGGATGTCGAGGGTACTCGCTGGCAGGTGTACGAGCAGGCATTCGGCGACTATGATCGCCGCAGCGGAATGTCGCTCATTTTCGCCAGCGAATCAGCAGTCCGCCGCGTGCGTGACTTCCCAGCGGAATGGACGCAGCTCACCGATGAAGAGCTGCTCGCGTTGAGCTGGAAGGCCTGAGCTAGTAGCGAGGCGCGGCGGCCGTTTCCCCGATGGGGATGGGAAGCGGCTGTGCAACGCGCTGACCTTCGCCCACAGAACGGCTCTCCGACATGATGCGCGTGACGAAGCGCTGTCCCTCGGACACGCGTTCCATCTCGATCGCGATGGCTTCGATCGCCTGCTCCATGCGCTCCAATCGCGGATTGATGTCCTGCGCCTGCGCCACATGCCTCAGCGACCCGCGTTTCCACACCAGGCGTGCGATGGAGAACGCAATCGGCGCGAGCACGAAGACCGTGAAAATAGCCGCGATGGGAATCATGTTGTCAGAGTTTCCTCGGAAGTTTGGACCACCCGGGTTGAACGACGTACCCGTCGATCCTACGAGCTGCGCGGGAATCGACGCGAGCAATTTTCCATTTTCGTCGATGTCCGTCTCGAGCCGCGCAATGCGCGCGTCGAGCACGCCGAGCCGCTGTTCAAGGCCGGCCTTGTCGGCGCCTGTGGCGGTCTTCAGCGCTTCGCGCGTCTGACGCCGACGGCCCGAAGCCGACGTGATCTGGTTCGAGAGCTCCTCGCCGCGCGCGCGAAGCGCCGCAATGTCGCGCTTCGTGAAAATCCCCGGCGTCACCACGTTCACGCCGGGAACTGCTGGAATGGCGGGAACGGCGGGAACGGCGGGAACGGCGGGGAGCCGGGGCGGTTGCGGTGCAGGCGATTCTTGCGGCATACGCTCCATACGGTGAACCAAGCGGAGGGGTTACAGCCCTCGCTGCCTGAACCCTATGAACGATCGTACCACCGCTGCGGTCAGCGGCTGTGGTCCTAGGGAGTCGGGAAGCTGAACGAAACCGTTCCGCCGCCCGGACTCGGAAAGATGCTTGCGCCCAGAATGAAGTGATCGAGCTTGTTGTCGGGGTGCGCATGAGAGTAGCGCACCACCTTCAATCCGCTGAAGGTCCCGATGGCGGCGCCGAGCGCCACGTCGCTGGCCCAATGGTTGTTGTGGTACATGCGCGAGAGGCCGACGAGTGTCGCCCCGCCATACATCACCGGCGCGACATACCAGACCGACTTTGGCCAGATGCGCCGTGCCTCGCTCGTCACGGCCGACGCCGCGGCGAACGCAGTACTGGTGTGCCCGGACGGAAAGGACTGGTAGTCGCTGGTGCCGTACAGGATTCCCTTGACGTCCTTCGCTCGCTGGCCGCGACCAAAACCGCGGCCGAACGAGAAGTCGCGCGGGTTGGTATCGCCGGTGACGTACGGGCGGGCGCGGCCGAGCGTGCCCTTGAGGATGCTCGTGACGCCGCTGGCGATGAGCACGGCCTCTGTGCCGTGCCATCCCAAGTCTGCGAGGTCCTTGTGTCCACCGAGCTTCCCGATCGCATATAGACCGCCGCCGATGACGAAGGCGCCCGGCGACGTGATAAGCTCGACGTTTCGCGCCGGGTTGTCGAATAGCTTGTTGTTCTGAATGTCCTCGTCCTGAAGGCTCTCGGCGATGTGCCGGTCAGCCGGAAACATTGCGAACGTGAGCCCGACGAAGGCGGCGGCGAGCGCCGCGTCTCGGTAGGTGAACAGCGTCTTGTGCGACGCAGCGTGCGACGTGTCGCGCGGCGTCACGGTCCGGCCGTCCGGACCGGTGGTCACCTGGGCCACGAGTGTCGGGGTGAGCGAAGTGACCATCGCAAGTGCAATCACGACGGTGCGGCGCATTTGATTGGCGAACACAGGCATGGTTCGATTCGTTCTCGAGTGCAGTTTCAGGCGAGCGACGAACCGAATGCAGGAATCAGGCGAGCGAGGTGGGATTCAAGGCGAGCCCGCTTCCTGCATTCACGCCGCGCATGTCGTTGCGCCATCCGTTCTTCTGCGCGTGAACCCATTCCGATGATCAGCCATCTCGGTCGGCTCATCTCAGATTATGGGTACCTGATCGTCGCCCTTTTCATCTTCCTGGAGGGGATGGCGATTCCCTTCCCGACGGACACGACGCTCGTGACTGCGGCGGCATTTGCCGCGCACGGGCGGCTCTCGATGGCGCTGCTGTTCATCGTCTCCACGGTGGCATCGACGGCCGGCACTACGGTCGCGTTCATCGCGGGCCGGCGGGGCGGCAACTTCTTCGACAAGCACTCGAAGCGCGTGAGTCCAGCCGTGCTGGAGCGCACACGCGGTTTCTTCGACCGTCACGGAACGAGGGCTGTGGTCATCGGACGGTTCGTGCCGGTGGCGCGGATGCTGATCTCGCCGCTTGCCGGTCTGTCGTCGATGAGTCTTTTGCGGTTCACGATCTTCAACGTCGCGGGCGCGGCGATCTGGTCGGCGGTGTTCCTGGGTGTCGGCTACTTCTTCGGCCAGCATCCGCCCGCGTTTGGGCACGGTCTCGTCCGCGGCACGCTCATCGTCGCCGTGGGGTTGGGAGTGATCGTCACCGTGGCGGTCGCCGGCGAGTGGCTGGTGGAGGAGAGCGACGCAGCGTGGCGCGCCGAGGGCACGTTCTGGCACCGCGTGCTGATGCTCGCTCCAATGCGATGGCTGGCCGCGCATTCTCCATCGGCGCGGGCATTTCTCTTTCGCCGTTTCACCCCGACCGACTACCTCGGCCTCAACCTGACGCTCGGTCTTGGACTCAGCTTCGTGGGGCTCGTGATCTTCAGCGCCATCGCCAAGTCGCTCCTTACGCAGGATGCGCTGCCGCAGTTCGACCTGCAGTTGGCCGCGGCGTTGCACGAGACAGCGACGCCATCGCGCGTGGCGTTCTGGAAGCTGGTCAGTCGGCTTGGTCGGTTGCCGATCGTCGCGATCGTGGGAGTCGCGCTCGCGCTGGTGCTCGCGCGACGCGAGAAGAGCTGGCTGCCGCTGGTCGGATTCGTCGCGTCCATCGGCGGAAGTGCAGTGATCGACCTCGTGGTGAAGCACTTCTTCGAGCACCAGCATGCGCCGGCGGCGGCAGCTGTGGCCGCAGAGATGGGCACGCCGAGTGGTCAGGCGCTGGGATCGCTGGTGGGCTATGGGGTGATCGCATACTTCCTCATCCTCATGCTACGGGGACATCGCACACGCGTGGTCATCGCGCTGTGTGCAACAGCGCTCATCCTCACGATCTGTTTCGGCCGGCTGTACCTCGGGGATCGATACTTCAGCGACGTGGTGAGTGGTCTTGCGGCAGGTGCGGTGTGGTTGTCGGCGTGCCTGACTGGGCTCGAGGTGGCGCGTCGGAAGGGCGAAGCGAGGGAGAGGCGCGGCGCTCCGGCGTGAGACCAGGCTGGATCGCACCGAAGCAACCGCACAATTGCCTAGCAGTTGATCTTCAGGCGGGGCTGCAGGAATGGCGTACGCGATACAGCTTTGAGCGTCACGATTTCCGCCCTCATACCTCGCTCACGATGCCTGAAACTGTCCGTCATTTCACCTGGTCCGACATTCCCGAGGAGCGCGTCACCGACTTGATCTCGCGCCGCCTCATTACCGGCGACCAGATGATGCTCGCGCACGTGTACCTCAAGAAGGACGCGCTGGTGCCGCAGCACTCGCATCACAACGAGCAGCTCACGTACATCCTCGAGGGCGCACTGCATTTCTTCATCGGCGCCAATCGCGAGCGGGAAGTGATCGTGCGTGCTGGCGAAGTGCTGCACCTGCCGTCGAACGTGCCGCACGAGGCACGCGCACTGGAGGATACGCTCGACGTGGACATCTTCAGCCCACCGCGCCAGGACTGGTTGGACCATACGGACAACTACTTCCAAAAGAAGTAACGGCCCCCGGGCGTCAGCCTTGTTTGGTCGGTTCATGGTGTCCCTAGCGGTGTCTGATTGGCGCTCGGCGCCGCGAACCAGCGGTTGGCGAGCAACTCCACCGTCCCGCGCAAATGCATCGGGCTCAGGTGGCCATAGGTGTCCTCGATCTGGCCGATGCCCTTGTGGCCCATCAGCCGTGAAATCGTGAGCAGGTCCGCGCCAGCCATCACGAGCCAGCTCGCGAACGTGTGGCGCAGCGTGTGGTAGGTGATGCCGTCCTGGTGCTTCCGGCCGGGCTCCAATCCCGCGTCCGTCACGATCCGGCGCACGGCCTCGTGGATGGACTGGACACCCATCGGAAGGCCAGGGCGGAATCCGGGCAGCACGTACGGCGCACCGGCCGGCAGCGTGGCGAGATGGCGCTCGACATACGGGCGCAGCGCCGCGGAGATCGGCACCTCGCGGTTCCGCCGATACTTCGGGAACCAGCGATGCGGCGCCTGCCCTTCGCGTGACTGGATGTAGATGACGCCCCGCTCGAGGTTCAAGTCAACCCACGGGCGGAGCATCATCATCTCGCCCACGCGGAGCCCGGCGAAGATCCCGCAGGCGATCGCGATCTCAAGGCTCGGTGGCGTCGCGGTGAGCACCAGCTGCGCCTCGGGCTCCGCCAAGAAACGGACGCGTGTCTGCACCACGGCTGGCACGTGGTCTTCCCGATCGAGCGGGGAGAACAAGGTTGCCGGCGTCCGCTTCGCCTGGCGCGCTCGCTTCTCCTCGCGCTCCTGCAGAAACGTGAACACGGCGCCGAGCTTCGTGAGGTAGAGTCCCACGGTGTTCGTGTGCAGCGCCTTCCGGCCGTCCGCTTTCGCAGCGTCGCTCGTCGCGAGCATATCCGCCTTCCACGCGGCGACATCGTCGTACGTGATCGACTCGAGCGGCTTCTCCTCGCCAAAAAACAGCACCGCGCGATCGAGCGCTGTCTTGTTCGATGCGGTCGTCGCCTCCGACCCCTGATCACGCGCGCCGACCGCCTTGAGGAAGAGATCGCGCGCGGCGCCGAGCGCCGGCCATGCCGACGGGCGCAACGAATCGAAGGGCAGCTTCGCTCGCACGCACTCCTCAACGGCGAGGATCGAGAGCTTCCGCGCGCGCAACGCCTCGACGACGTCGCGCACCGGCTCACCCGTGTCGAGCAGCTGCTGGAGCGCCGCGTGCCGCTTCATGGCGGTATCGCGCAGCTTCGTCTGCAGCCGCAGGTGGACGCGACCGAAGGTGCGGTGCTTGATCTCGGCGGAGTACGTCTTCCGCACCGGGTCGACACGGAGCATCAGCCAGCCTTCGCCAAGCGGCGCTCTTCGTACGCCTCGACGTCGGCGAGGCGATAGCGCCGAATCACCTTCGTGAGTCCCTGCCCGACATTGATGTACGGCAGCGCGTCGACCGGGATCGCGCGCACCGTCGTCGCCGAGCACGTCCATCGCGCAGCCAGGTCGGCCACGGTGAAGAACGCGGTGCCCCGGTTCACATCCGCCTCATGGCGCATGGCGCGCGCGCGGATCTCGTCGACGGTCGGCATGGTCAGACGCCCGCGCCTTCGAGCTCGGGCTCCATCGACGTCTTCGCGCGACGCGTCGGCTTGGCAGGCTCCTTCGGCGTCTCGAGCGGCATCTCGGTCTGCGCCTTCGGTGCGCGCTGGCCCGAGAGGTACGCCCACGCCTCGGTCTCGAGCTCCTCGATGCGATCCCACATGCCGTCCGGCATCACGCCGGTCTTGTCGTTCGGCTTCGCGTCCGCCCCGCCGTCGTCGTCCGCGCCCTCGGAGACCAGGTGCGGCGTGTGGAGCGCGAGCGGCGCATTCGCGATGTCGAGCGACTTGAGCGCAGTCACCACGGCGCCGCGCGTGCCGGTCTTCTCGGAGAGCGACAGGCTCACCGACTGCACGCGCATGTCCTCGCCGTATTGCTTGTCGAGCTGCGAGATGGTCAGCACATCATCGCGCAGCGCCTGCAGCGCGGCGTTAAAGCTGTCCTTCGGCGCGTCCTTGCACGTGAGCTGGTGGTCGTGCGTCTCGGAGCCATCCTGTGTGGTCCACTCGAGCGTGACTTCCTTCTCGTTCCACTTGATCCGCTTGAAGCGCTTCTTCATGTCGGTGCCCGTGTTGAGTGTTGGTGCTGCTCAGCCGAAGATGTCGGACCGCCGTCGAGGTGGTGTGCGCCTTAATGAACGTCGAGCGTGCCATTAGAGGGCGTCCCGCACAGCGTGAAGCGCGATGGTGTCGACGCCGTTGTAGCGCGCAACGAGTGCGAACCCGAGCTTGTTCGCGGTCTCGACTTCCGCACGCTTCACGTCGCCGAGAACGGTTCGCATCACAATGGGCCCCGGGTACCCGCCCGTGAGTACGTCGTTCAGCCGCCGCTCGAGCTCGCGCGCCCGCTTGCGCAGGCGGAGCGCCTCACGCACTGAGATACGCTTACGAGGGCGCGGCATCAGCGGGGCTCTCCCGCGAGCAGCACCGCGCCGATATCGAGGTGAAGCTTGTTCGCCGCCGCCCAGAACTCGTCAGCGGTGATCTCGACGTAGCTCTCGTCCGGTTCGTAGCCGAACTGGCTCGGCTCGATGGTGACGATCCCACTCACTGAGCGCTGAAATGCCCAGCCGTTCAGGTACGCGCCTTCGTCGGCCAATCCGGTGATGGCCCTGTAGAGCCACCAGTAGTCCGACTCCTTTTCCGGGCAGCTGTAGCAGTTGCGGTACTTGAAGAACCGCCCGGCGTACGCGCTCAACTCCACGCGGCGCGCCTGTTCCTTCTGCTCGCGATCTGCTGCGATCACCGCGCGCGCCGTCTCGAGATCCATCGTGTCGGTGGGCATCAGAGGCCAAGGCTCCCGTCGTGCTCCTCGTCTTCGTTCACCCAGCTCGGCACCGACTCGGCAGGAGGCTCCTCGCCGTAAGGATCGTCGGCCGGTGCAGCGGCGAGGGCCTTCGGTCCGTTGTGCACGCGCTCCGGCGGAGCGCCGAGCGTCGCGATCGGGCCGTTGTCGATCACCCCGACGAGCTGCTCGTCAAGCTCCTCCTCGAGGAATGCCTTCATCACGCGCGCGAGCTTCTCGCTCTTAGGCAGCATCTTCGCCAAGCGGTGCACCGCCGTCTTCGGGCCGTACCAGTACGGCAGCTCGCCATTCTTCCACTGCTTCGAATAGCGCTGCCGCACAGCCTCGATCTCGGAAGCCGGCACGAAGGTGACCTTTACGTTCCCGAACCGCAGGCGCGCGAGCGCGTACGAGCCGAGGAACGCGCCGCGCTTCGCCGGATCCAGCACGGGGCGATGCCGGCAGATCGGATGCGCGCCCTGCTCGTATTCGAACAGGTCATTCTCGTACACGTTGTCCGCGTCGACCGACCGCGCCGAGCCGGAGCGCACGATGAGCTCGATCTTGCCCTTGTAGTCCTGCAACGCCTGGCAGCGCTTCTCCCAGCGATCGGCCTGCCCCTGCTCCTTCACCTTCACGTTGAACGGCACAAGATGCACGGTCTCGCCGATCGTGAGTCCCCAGGACTCGGCCCGCGCGACGGCGCGCACGATCGACTCGCGCGTGCACGTGAGGAGGTCCGGATTGTCCTTGCCGGCCATGTAGACCTCCTGCACGACGCGACGATAGTCGACGCCAGGCGGCAGCATGGGCTCGATGATCTGGCGCGCCTGCTCGCTCTCGAGGAGACCGACGAGGCCCCTAGAGGCTGGCGCCGCGACGGCGGTGGATTCCGGCTTCGGTGATGCGGCCATGGTGCTATCTGCTCCCGGCCGCGAGGCGCGGCCCTGTCGTGCGAGTGGGTGCGAGCGCGATCGTCGGGTCGAGATCCTCGCGCGTCCTGCGGACTTCGGTGAAGAACACGCCCGAGCGCTGCGTGTCGATCGAGGCCGTGATGAGCAGCTGCTCCATCCGCTTGCTCGCCGCGGCGATGCGGTTGTTGCGATCGATCAGCGCCTCGTTGAGCGCGGAGTTCGCCTCTTCGACGCGCGTGGCGTACGTGTGCTCGCGCTCCGCGGTGAGGGAGAGCGCGACGTTCTCGACGCGCACGGCCTGGGCTGCGAACGCGAGCTTCACGTTCTCCGCGCGCTGCTCCTCGATCGTGCGCTCCTGCCGGTCGAGCAGCTCCTTCGCCATCGACAGCTGGCGCGTGGCCTCGGCGAGGAAGTCCTGCCCCGCGCCGAGATCGAGATCCGTGACCAGCTCGGGGTCGGTGTGCAGTACGCGCGCGAGATCGATGAGCGCGTGCAGGCACAGCGCGATCGGATGGTTGTCGCCGTGGCTCGGCGCCGTGCCAAGATCGGCGCTCATAACGACACCGTCGCGAGGCCGACGCTCAGCTTCGCCCGCAGCTCAGCCGCCTTGAACTCGCCAAGGGCGCGCTCCTTATCGGCGACACAGGTGTACTGCCGGCGACGGAGCGACATGTACTCCTCGTCCGTCTCGACGATTTTCTCCGCCGGGGTGTAGGCGATGTTGTCGCGCTGCATGATGCGCCGCACGGCCTGCGGCTTGAGCATCGAGCGCTCGTCTTCGAGCTCCATTTCGCGCCGGCACGCCTCGCCGTACTTGATCCCGGCGGCTTCGACGTGCGCGACGACATCGAGTACCGCCTGCTCTCTGAGGCTCATCGCGGGCTCCGGTTGTCGAGCGTGCGCACGACGTCGCGTACGGTGATGGGTCGCGACGTGGGGATCGGTGCGTATGACGCGCCCGCCTCGGCGGTCGTCATTGGCGTGCACTCCTCGGGCAGCATACCACCACGGCGCAGCCGCTCGTTGATCTGCTCCTGCGATGCTGCGCGCAGAGCGTTGAAGTGTTCTTGATCGAGGCGGCGGCGTTCCGACCAGGTCATTTCGTTCAGGTTGTCAGCGGTTGGTGGCATTGCGTTTCGACTCAGGAGCGGCGAGAATTCAGAGTCAGCCGTGGCCGCAAAGCAGCGGTTGACTCGACCTCCGCCCCGTCTCTTCACGCCAGTGTTGAGCGGGGCATCGTCTTTAGGGGTGTCGTCTGGCGAGGAGCGCGCGGCATACCGCCAGCAGCGTGAAGAACGCGGCGATCGGCAGCAGCGCGTGGCGCAGGGCCATCTTACGAGACGTGGAGCAGCGACTTCCCGCTCCGCATGAGGAGACAGAACACGCGCCCCATCAGCGAGGCTTCCTCGGTCTCGCGAATGGCCGCGTCGCGATGCGCCGGCGTTGGCATCGCGTGCGCGCGCGAGACGGCATCGATCGACTCGGCTTGCTCGCGAACGAGGTGCTGGTAGATCAGCTCCTCGAGCAGCGGCGTCTCGTTGAACTGCGCGAGGTCATCCTGCAGCTGCGTGATGCGGTACGCGATGATGCGCTCGGGCGTCGTGCAGCCCTGGCGAATCGCGGCGTGGAGCATGGTCCGCTCTTTGGTGCACGGCAGCTGCGCGCGCGGATCGCTACGCGTCACGTCGTACCACGGTGCGCTCGGCTCGGGCGTCCGCGTGACTACTTCCGCGAAGGCGATGCGGAGTCGGCGCGTCGCGAGACGCGGGTCCATCGGCGGTTGCGTGTGGTGATTCGCCAGAATCACCCGACTGGTTTTGGTGGGCATCGTGCTCGACCTCGGCAAAGTTCACTGCATGGAATTCAGGGATGCGCCGCCACGTCGCGACGCGGGGGACCTACGCTGCGACAGTCACCGCGAACACGTCCGCGCGGTCGCGACCGATGTAGTTGGCGAAGCGCTCCTGAACGGCCTCGCTCAGCACACGACGGCCGGCCAGGCCTTCGGTGAGGTGGTAGATCGTCACGCC
>JAQBPV010000352.1 GCA_028287345.1 Gemmatimonadota bacterium | reverse complement strand
CTGATGGACAAGTACGGCATCGAATGACTCGGCGAGGGAAAGACCGGAACGTCGGCCTCCGGGCTCAGATTCTGTTCATCGTGCTCGGCGGCGCGATCGTACCGCTCGGCCTCGTCGGGCTGTGGCTCACCTCGAGCGGCGTGCGGTCTAGCGAGGCGCTGCTGCGGAGTCACCTCGAGGAATCGGCGGACCGATTCGTGGCCGCGGCCGCGAGCCGATGGGAATACCGTCGCGCCGATCTGGCGCTCATCGCGGAGAACGAAGCGTCAGTGCGAACCGTGATGGGGGGCGGAGACTCAGTGAAGGCCGAGGACCGCGCCTTCCTCGACCGGCTGGCGATGGATCTATCGCGCACGATTCCGATGATGATGCTGCGTGACTTGCACGGCCGCACGAAGTGGTCGAGCACGCCGGCGTCGCGCGCCGCGGAAGCGAAGGCGCGTGGAGCGTCATCGCTTCCGGACGCGAACCGAGCGTCGATCATTCGCATCGAGACTCCGATCGCCGACGGAGCGAGACGCGTCGGCACCGCGGTCACCGACCTCGCGCTCTCGTCGCTCATCCCGGCAGATTCGGCGCGGCCGCTCGTACCGGGCGCGCGCGTCGGCATTCGCGATCGCGCCAACGGCACAATCGTCTTGCCGCTCAGCGGCGCGGAAGAGCTGCCCAGGGAGGAGATCGTCACCATCACGGGCGAACGGTGGATGACGTCGCACCGCTCGCTTGTGCAGCCCCCGCTCGACGTGGTGATCGCCGCGCCCATGGCGCCCTATGTGGCGCCGTTCACGCGCGCAGCACGCGCTGGCGTCGCGGCGCTGCTCGCGGTCGCTGCGCTGGCCATCATGCTGACGTTGACCCTCACGACGCGCGCGATACGTCCGCTCGAGGAGTTGGCCCGCGCGTCGGATGCCGTGAGCGCCGGGAAGCTGGATCAGCAGGTCATCATCGCCGGCCCCTCGGAGATGCGCCATGTCGGCGCGGCGTTCAATCTCATGACCGAGCATCTGCGCACGACACTCGACGCCCTGTCGCGACGCAACGCCCTGGCAGCGGTCGGCGAATTCGCGACGTCGCTTTCGCACGACGTGCGCAATGCGCTCACGTCCATCAAGGTCGACCTCGACCGGCTGGCGATGCGCGAGGCGCCGGATCAGGTCGCGGCCGGATTGATCAACCGCGCGGTGAACAGCGTGGCGCGGCTGGAGATGTCGGTCGCCGGCGCGCTCCGTGTCGCGCGCCACGGCCACGCGCCACTCACCGACATCGATCTGCGCGCGCCGATACGCGCCGCGGCGGATACGGTGCGAGGGAGCGTATCCGCCGTGCCTGGAACGCTCGTCGTGGATCTGCCGCCGGACGCGATCACCGTGCGTGGCGATGCCGCGGCGCTGGAGCAGCTCTTCGCCAATCTGATGTTCAACGCCGCACAAGCGTTGAAGCCGGGCGGCACGGTGGTTGTCGGGACCGAGCCGTTGGAGGAGTCGATCACGATTGTCGTATCGGACACCGGCGTAGGCATCGCGGCCGCGGACATGGCGCGCCTCGACACTCCCTTCTTTTCATCGAAGGCGTCAGGAACGGGACTCGGCCTGCCGATCGCGCGACAGATTGTCGCCGCGCACGGCGGTGAGCTGTCGATCGAGAGCGACGTCGGGCGAGGAACTCGGGTGCGCGTGCGTTTCCCAATCGGAACGAATCGTTCACCTGTGTTGTACGATGCGACCCGCGAACCAGCCGTCGTGAGATGAGCTCAATGCGCGACAAGCCGTTGTCGCATGAGCGCTTATGTGACAGCGCACGCGAAGGCCCGGGACTTGTCATGGAGCGGGGTATCCCTATCAGGAGATTCTGATGCGACGGATACTGCTTTCGCTTCTCGGCGTGATGATCGCGGCGGCGCCGCTCGCGGCGCCGCGACTCAAGACGTCGATGATCTTCACGTCGCGCAGACACACGACGCGCGGCGACGCGGCGATGACCGCCGACGGACAGCGCATTTATTTCATCCACGAAGACTCGACCCTCTTCGTTTACAGTCGCTCCACCGGGCGTGAGACGCCGGTGACCAGCGGCAAGTACGGGGCGCTCATTGCGGTGAGCCCGGACGGATCGCGCATCGTGTTCGCGCGACGAGGCGAAGATGGCGACGGCCCGTTTCTCTGGACGCTTCCCGTGGACAAGCAGTCCGGGACGGCAGCTGGCCCCTTGAAGCGGTTGACGCTCACGAAAGGTGACGCCCCGTCGTTCTCACCTGACGGAAAGTCGATCGGGTTCGTCGGTGAGGAACACAACGTCGCGGTCGTCCCGGCGGCCGGTGGCCCGGAGCGTGTTCTCGCGAAGACCAGCGGCTACCCGTGGCCGATTCGCTGGACGCCCGACAGCCGTACGCTGTATTTCGGGTTGTCGTTCTATGAAGACTCGTTGGCGTCCAGGAACGGCGTGTACAGGCTCTCGATCGCCGGCGGATCCCCACAGATGGTGATGCATACCGCGGGCTGGGGTCAGACACCCGGGCTCGCGCCTGACGGACGCACGATCCTGACGTGGCATCCGTCGTGGGATTCCGTCGTCGTCGCAACGGCCGAGGGAGAGAAGCTCGCGACCTGGAAGCCTGATGCGAATGAAATGCCGGACGCCTGGTTTGCCGACGGCCGCGGCCTGGCGTGGATGAACGTGAATCCGCAAGCGATTCACGTGCGCTCGCTCACCGGCGCGGCGGACCAAGCGGTGACGGACACCAGTTGGTTGGCACATTTCCCAGCGTGGTCACGCGACGGCAACCGAATCGCGGCCAGGACGGTGATACCAACGGGAATCGCGATCTCGAACGCCGATGGGAGCGGACGCAAGCTCATACGCACGCAATTTCGTCCAAGCAACGACATCGCGTTTGCCTGGTCGCCGGACGGAAAGTCCATCGTCTACCTTGCGCAGGAAAACCAAACCACGCTCAGCATCGTGGATGTCGCAGGCGGAAGCGAGAAAATGGTGGCGAAGGCGGCACCGGTTCTCGTTCCGCCGCGGTGGCGAAGCGATTCGAAGGCGATCCTGTACGCGAGCGGTGATACGGCCCTGGCACCTGATTCGACGAGAGAAATCACGGTGCACGAGGTGACGCCGGCCGGCATTGATCACATTCTCCGCTCGGTGCGGCTGCACTGTTATCGACGGAGTTGTCAAGCGAAATTCGCGAACGATACCCTGCTCGTGGGCTGGGGGTTTGGTCGAGACTATGCGTTGTACAATCTCCGCAATCGAGACGAAGGGCGTGTCATCTATACGCGGCCCGATGGACCGCAATCGTTTCCCGTCCACTCGGCCGACGGCAAATGGATGGCGATACGCCATCCGAATCCGGAAGGTGAAGTTCGGATGATCGATGTCATGGCGGTGGATGGCTCGGGAAAAATGAGCGTTACGCTTCCATTCACGACGCTGGGAGGGGAACGGAACCCCTGGATTTCACCCGACGGGCGAGAGCTCATCGTGACGTCAGCCGCACAAGGGGGAACGCGAGGCATACCGCTTTCGGGAAGACCTTCGCTGTATCGCGTCACGGTGAGCACCGGCGCCACGGAGAAGCTTGCCGAGATCCCGCTCAGCATTTTTCCGGGTGAAAGCGCCGTTTCTCCTGACGGCCGTTGGATCGCGCACGGCGTGCCGGGAACGTCCTCGGTCACGTTCTACGAGATCGACGCGACAGCGCTCCTCAAGAGCGTGGGGAACGGCGGCAAGAAGTAGCGTCAGAGGGCTCGGCAACTTTGACGAACTCGGTCGACATTCTTGCATACAATTGAAGGCGGTTTTATCTTCGCGGTCAGAACCTCCGTGAACGGCCGCTGCCGACCGGCATGACGCCGTCTCATCCACCTCCACCGGTGCCGGCGTTGCAACTCTCCACGACCTCGCCGCGCCTCCGATTCGTCGCGTTCCTTGTACTGTCTCTGTGCCTCGCCGGCCCCGCGCACGCACAGGCTGACCGCACCGGTCGCCTCGAGGGACGGGTGATCGACAGCATCCGGGCCCGGCCGCTCGTCGGCGCGCGCGTCATTGCGGTGCGCATGGACACGCTCGCAACAACGCGCGGCGACGCGTCAACCGACTCGGCCGGCAAATACCACATCGATTCCCTGCCACCAGGCCGGTACGCGGTCGGCTTCGAGAGCCTCTTACTCGACTCGCTCGAGATCAACGTCTCTCCTCGCTGGATAGTCATCGCGCCGGGACAGACCGCGACGATCGATCTCGCGCTTCCGCCGGCCGCGAAGCTGCGCGCTGCGCACTGTCCGGGATTGACCCTTCCGCTGCAGACGGGCGTGCTCTTCGGACATGTGGTGGATTCGGAGAGCGAGAACCCGCTGCGCGACGTCGTGGTCGCGATGTCTTGGCATGAACTGGACGTCGATCGTGCCACGCTGCGCCCGGTGAATCAGGAGCGCATCGCCTCGGTCACCACCGACGACCGCGGCTGGTACCGTGTGTGCGGCGTGCCGACTGGCACCTGGATCTCGCTGCAGCTGCAGCACGAAGGACGCACCGGCCCGGTGCTCCGCATGCAGGTCGATGATACCCTCGGGCTGGCCGTGCAACACCTCTCGTTCGCGACGTCGGCCGCACGTGCGATCGCCGAGACTGACACCACATCAGTGGGCGGGAACGGCACCGACGGTGCGCCGCTGTACGGCACGGCGACGCTGAGCGGCGTCGTCCTCGGACCCGATGGTGTGCCCATAGCGCTGGCGGACGTGCGGGTGCGGGGCACAGCTGCCTCGACGCGGACGGATGCGCGTGGCGGCTTCTCGCTTGCGGCGCTTCCGGCCGGCACGCAGATGCTCTTGGTCCGGCACCTCGGGTTTGCGATCGTCGAGACGTCCGTCGAGCTCCGAGCGGGTATGAAGTCGACGAGCACCGTGCGACTTCAGCGCGTAGTTGTGAATCTGGACTCGATGCGTGTCGTAGCGACTCGTGTGCGCTACCCCGACTTCGCCATGCATCAGAAGTCCAACATCTTCGGCCGTTATCTCGGCACAGAAGAGATTGACATGCAGCACGCGAACACCACGAGCGACATCATCGCGAAGATCCCCTTCTTTCACATCGTCGGCACAGGCCCCAAGGCGAAGGTGGTCAGCGCTCGTGGCCCAGCGTGCACGGCGAACATCGTGGTCGACGGGGCGAGATATTTCGAGATCAACGACGTGCCCGCGGTCGAGATCGGCGCGATCGAAGCGTATCCGGCGTTGGCGCCGAGCTATCCGATTGAATACGGTGCGAACCCGTGCGGCTTGGTCATCATCTGGACGAAGCGCTAGCTGTCCAAAGGAGGTTGGGCACGAAACACGACGACCCCGCAACGAGTGGTATCGTGGCGGGGTCGTGTTGTGTGCTGCCGTGCGTCACCTGATCGACGTGAGGCCCAGTATCGAGGTGAGGAGGGTCGCCAGGATCGACGTGTTGCCGTTCAACGACGTCCCATACTGCGACCGGCTGTTGTAGCCGTCGTCGTACCCGCGGCGAAACCCCTGACGGAAATAGTAATTGTAGTCGGACTGCGCGACGTAGTTGCCATTGTAGCCGTAATTGGCATCGCGATACCCGAATGAATCCTGATACGACGAGCGCCTGCCGTCCTGACGATCCGCCTGGCCGGCGTTGTAGCCCTGCTGGTAGCCGGTGTTCACGGCCTGGCGGAGTACGTCTGCCCCGTACTGATTCGTCTGACGCGTCGCTCCGCTGACGACGTAGCGATATGTGTGCGGCGTGGTCACGTACGGATCGCGGGAGTAGTCGCGCGTTGTCCGAAGACGCTCCTGCTGTTGCCGAAGCTGGGCGGCGTACTGCTCCTGTGCGCGCGACTGCGCCATGCGCTTCTGCGTCTGAAGCTGCGTCGCCTGCAGTTGTGCCGCGCGCACCTGTGCGTCGAGTTGTCTCTGGTACTGGGCGGCTCGCTGCTGCTCCTGCTGTGCACGTTGCTGCTGCTCCTGCTGCGGCACCGCTCTCCTGTTTCTGTCGTCCTGCTCTTTCTTGTGGTCGTCCTGTCTGCCCTGACCGCGTCCCTGCGCCTGCGCGACTGAACCGGCGGTGGCGAGCAGTGTCAGCATCGCCGCGGTGAGCAAATAAGTTCGCTTCATTTCTCGTGTCTCCCCATCGAAGCATCAAGCGCGAAGATCCCCAGATTGGCCAGAATGGCTGAGCTCGGGCCCGTCGCTGCGAGTATGCGGGTGGACCGGTCGCCGTCTTTCGAGGTGGGGTTCGGTAGCGGCAGCCGGCTGGCCGCGTTGTTCGGCGGCCTATTTGCTCTAGAGTTGCAACACCGGTGCCGAGTGCGCGGTGGACACGTTTTTCGCAACCGTACTTTAGAACCTAGCCAACAAGAGGATCTCATTATGCGCCGTCTATCGCTGATCATGGCGTTCGTTGCCGCCCCGTTGGGCGCGCAGTCGGGTTCGTATCAGATCACCCACACGTATCCACTCGGCGGCACCGGAGGCTGGGACTATCTGGTTATGGATGCGCCGCACCATCGCGTGTTCATTGGCCGAGCGGATCGCGTGATGGTCGTCGATGAGCAGAATGGCAAGTTGCTGGGCGAGGTGACCGGTATCCACGGCGCGCACGGGACGGCTATTGCCGAGCGGACGGGTCACGGGTTCGCGACGTCGGGCGACGACAGCTCGGTCGTAATGTTCGACCTCAAGACGTTCAAGACGCTGGGGAAGGTGCGCGCGGCCGAGGATGCGGACGCAATCATCTACGACCCGGCGTCGAACCGTGTGTTCACGTTCAACGGCGACGCGCATTCGTCGACCGTCATCGACCCCGTGGCCGGGAAGCTCGTGACGAACATCGACCTTGGCGGAAAGCCCGAATACGGCGCCTCGGCGGGCGACGGAAAGGTTTACGCCAATCTCACGGATATCAGCGAAGTCGTCGAGATCGATGCACAAACGCTCAAGGTCACTCGTCGTTGGTCAACCGGCGCGTGCAAGAATCCCGTTGCGATGGCGATTGACACAACGAATCAGCGCCTGTTCAGTGGCTGCCGGAGCGGCGTGATGGCGGTATCCGACTATCGGGCCGGGAAGGTCGTGACGACTGTCCCGATCGGCGCCGGGACCGATGGCGCCGGCTTCGATCCCGCGAGCGGAAACGCGTTCGCGTCGAATGCGGATGGCACGCTCACCGTCATCCATCAAGATTCGCCGGACACATATCACGTCGTTCAAATCGTGAAGACGTTGCCTTCGTCACGCAATCTGGGCGTGGACCCCGTTACGCATGCGATCTTTCTTGCCGGCGCGAAGTTCGAGCCTGTCCCTGCTGGCGCGCCGGCCCGTCAACGGCCGACGATGATTCCCGATTCGTTCGTCGTTCTGGTCGTTGAACGGAAATAGGCTGTCCACTCCGCACCATCCCACTCCCAAGTGTCGCCCAGGGACTCGGTGCCCGCGTGGCCGCCAAAGAGAACGATGCGCTGTCGGTTGCCGTCGTATGCGAGCGCGCTTCCTACGCGAGCGGAGGGACCAATGTCGGCGGTCTGAGTCCAGAACTCCCCATTCCACTCCCAAGTGTCACCTGCGAGTCCCGACGCTTGGCCGCCGCCGAACATCACGACGCGCGACCGCGCCCCGTCGAACTTCATGCCGAAAGAGTGTCGCGCGCTCGGCCCAATATCCTGCTTCTGCGTCCAGAAGAGTTTTGACATGGACGCATCCTACAGGGCCACGCCCGGCTCGATAATATCGGGAAACGAAGACACAGCGGCGCTTAGACGCTATTCGGTCTTTGCAGCGTCGTACAACATCAGTGTCGCGAATGAGAGTTTACGGGAGCCTGCGCCATGGCCGACGCGGCCACCAGAAACCAGCCGGAGTGCGGGATCCATTGTTCGATCCAGCGCCACACGACGACCCCGCGATGAGAAGTATCGTGGCGGGGTCGTGGTCTGTGCTGCCGTGCGTCACTTGATCGACGTGAGGCCCAGGAAAGGCGCGCCCCGGCTGGAACGCGCCTTTCCTGTCTTCGCTCCGGCCGATGCGTTGGTGCCGAAGCTATGGCGCTTTCTGAGTAACAGTCACTCGCACTGAATCCAGGAACGTGTGTCCGTGATTCGCGACCGTGGCGACAATATAGGTTGTACCGGCCGCCAGCGCCGTTACAGTCGATCCGACGTTGGATGCGATGCGTGCATCACGCGTGACCCAAGAACCATCGGTACCAACAGAATCGGACGCCGTGTAGGCGATGATACCAAGCCGCACGCTTGCTCCAGACATGAGCTGAACTTGTTGCGCACCACTTCCGGGCTCGTACGCCCGAATGCGTGTAACATCACCATATGAATACGGCTCAACTGTTACCCCACCCGTGCTGCACGCCTGGAGCACAAGTAGTAAGACAGTTGTCCTGGAGATTCGCTTGCGCAACAACGTTCTCTCCTCCAATCGCTACGGGCGGACAAATTGATTCGGCGTGGGACCGTCCGCTTGCCTTGGAAATAGACTGGACTGGACGATGTCCGAATGCCACTGCTATACGCTACTACGTAGTACTGCGTGAAGGAATACACGCCAAGTAGCCCTTGCGTTCTTCTCCTCCCCGTATCTACCCTTAGATACGAGGAGGAAGCCATGCCGATGCTTCGTGGGACGCTCGACCCGCTCGTGCTCAAAGCCGTATCGTGGTCGCCGATGCACGCCTTCGAGATCACGAACTGGGTCGAAGAGCGGTCGGACGCGCGCGTCCAGATCGACGATGGCGCGTTGCTTCAGGCGCTTCACCGCCTGGAGGACCGCGGGTACGTCGCTGGCGACTGGGGCGTGACCGAGAACGGGCGGCGCGCCAAGTACTATCGCATCACGGCCGCGGGGCGCGACTACCTCCGCACCGAGGCCGCACGGCTCGTCGATCACCTCGGCGCGGTCATCTCGATCCTCTCGGCCAAGACCTCGAAATCCCGAGGGTGAGCGGCATGCGCTTCGACATTCGCCCTGGCGTGCGCCGGCTGCTGCGCTTTTCGATTCGGACGCGAGGTACGATGAAGCGCGACGCCGACGATGAGCTCGAGGCGCTCATCGCCTTCCGCGTCGAGCATCTGATCACGCGTGGGATGTCGCCCGACGATGCGCGCGCCGAGGCGATTCGTCGCGTGGGCGCATCGGTGGATGGGGTTCGCCATCAACTCCACACCAACGCCGATTGGCGGGAGCGTCGCATGCGCGTCGTGGAATTTTTCGAGAGCGTGATGCAGGACGTCCGGTTTGCCGCGCGTGGTCTCGCGCGTCGTCCAACCTTCACGGCCGTCGCGGTGCTCACCCTGGCGATCGGTGTTGGTGCGACGACGGCGATCTTCAGCGCAGTGAACGCGCTCCTGCTGCGGCCACTGCCCTACGCGCGCCCGAACGAGCTGATGAAAGCGTCGTTGATCCTTCCGGCCGAGGGCGGGCGGCCGATGCTGACACTCGGCTTTGCGTATCCGACGTACACGGCGTTTCGGACTGCTCAGCGGAGCTTCAGCGATCTCGCGGTCTATGAGGCGACGCAGGCGACGTTGACCAGCGGCGCCGTCGAGCGCGTTGATGGTGAATATGTCGGCGCCTCGTATCTGCGCACACTGGGCCTCACGCCGGAGCGCGGGCGAGACTTCGACCGCTCGCTCGACGCGCACCTCGGCGCGCCGCGTGAGGTGATCATCTCGGACGGCCTCTGGCAAAGTCGGTTCAATGCCGATCCGTCGATCATTGGACGCGCCATCGACATCGATCGAGAGCCGTGGACGATCATTGGCGTCGGTCCGCGCGGCTTTCGCGGGCTCTCGGGTCAGGCGGACGTATTCCGCCCCGTCACCGCGGTGGAGGCTGAGCAGCTTCGACCGGGAATCGTCGCTCGCCGTGCGCCGGGCGTCACCGCGTTGCGTGCCATGGAGGAGGTGTCGACGCTTGGCGGTCGCCTCGCGAATGAGTTGCCGAACCCGATGGGTAAACTCAAATGGGAAGCGCGCGCCTCGGCACTCGACGCACTGCGGATCGACCCCCTCGTCAAGCGCTCGCTGCTGGTGTTGTTCGGCGCGGCCTGGTTGGTGCTCGGCATCGCCTGCGTCAACGTGGCCAACCTCCTGCTCGGGCGCGCCAGTGCTCGACGGCGCGAGATCGCGGTGCGCGTCGCCATCGGTGCGGGCCGCGGACGACTCGTGCGGCTCTTTCTCATAGAGAGCCTCATGCTCGCGCTGCTCGGCGTCATCGCGAGCGCCGGCGTCGCGTGGATCGGCGTGAACGTCCTTGCCTCCGTCGACCCTGCGGCGGTGTTCGGCAGCACGCGCCGAGATGCCGCGACGATCGGCGCGGTGGCCTTCTCGTCCATTGCGCTCGACTGGCGTGCGCTCGCGTTCGCGCTGTCCATATCGCTCGTTGTTGGTCTGCTCTTCGGCCTCGCCCCGGCGCTCGGGTCCACTCGCGCGTCGCTGTCCGATGGCCTCAAGACCGATCGAATGGCGGCTGGCGCAGGCGTCGGTCGCCGCGCACTCGTCGTCACTCAGATCGCGTTGGCCCTGGTGCTGCTCGTCGGATCGGGACTCATGGTGCGCAGCCTGG
>JAQBPV010000336.1 GCA_028287345.1 Gemmatimonadota bacterium | reverse complement strand
GCATCGGCGTCGCGGGCACGGGCATCTCGGCCGCTGGCCAGGCGATCGGCCTCGGCGCCGACATGACGGACCGCATGGCGATCCGCCGCGCGCTCGCCGATGCGATTCTCGCCTATGGCGGCATCGATCAGGTCGTGGTGACCGCCGGCTACTATCCCAATCCCGATGAAAAGGGTGAAGTCGGCGATCACGAGTGGGCACGCGCGTTCGCGATCAACGTCACCGGCCCGTATCTCGTCGCCGACGAGGCGCATCGCGTCTGGAAGGACCAGGGGCTCGAGGCGGGGCTCGTCATCACGACGAGCGTGAATGCTGTGGTGCCGAAGGGCGGTTCGTTCGCATATGACACGAGCAAGGCCGCGGCGAACCACCTCGTGCGCGAGCTCGCGGTCGCGTACGCGCCGCTCGTACGTGTGAACGGCATCGCACCGGCAACCGTCATCGAGGGGTCGTCGATGTTTCCGCGCGAGCGAGTGCTCGCGTCGCTCGCCAAGTACAAGGTTCCGCACGATCCATCGGCGGAGACGGACGCGCTGCGCGACGCGTTGGCAGCGTTCTATGCAAAGCGCACGCTGACCGGACAGCCCGTAACGCTCGACAGCCAGATCCGCGCGATCACGGCGTTCCTGAACGGCGATTTCAGCAAGACGACAGGTCAGATCGTCAACGTCGACGGGGGACAGGCGGCGGCCTTCCTCCGCTGATGTCGCAGATGCTCGGCGTATGACAGAGCAGCTCCTGTGCGCCACGGGCGTCACGAAGGCGTACGCTGGCGTGCAGGCGCTCAAGCACGCCTCGCTCGAGCTACGCGCAGGCGAAGTGCACGCGCTCGTCGGCGAGAACGGCGCGGGCAAGAGCACGTTGATCAAGATCCTCACCGGCGCCGTCCAACCCGACGCCGGTGAGATCACCATGCGCGGCGAGCAACTGCCGCGCCTCACGCCGCGCTCCGCGAAGGCGCTTGGCATCGCCGTCATCTATCAGCAACCGGCGCTGTTCGCCGAGCTGACGGTGGCCGAGAACATCGCACTGGGCATCGAGCGTACGGGGCGATGGGGCCGTGTGGATTGGGTCGATCGCCGTCGCCGGGCGGTCGAGCTGCTGCGACGCGTCGGCGCGAACATCGATCCCGATGTGGACGCCGGACAGCTCGGCATGGCCGAGCAGCAGTTGGTGGAGATCGCCCGCGCGCTCGGCGCCGATGCCCAAGTACTGATTCTCGACGAGCCCACGGCATCGCTCTCGAAGGACGATGCGGATAACCTGTTTCGCGTCGTGCGTGAGCTGCGCGCCAACGGCGTGGGGATGATCTACATCTCGCACCGGCTCGAGGAGCTGCCCGTCATCGCCGATCGCGTCACGGTGCTCCGCGATGGCAACACGATCGCGACGCATCCGATGGCCGGTGTGAGCCGGGAGCAGCTCATTCAGATGATGGTCGGTCGGGAGCTGTCATCGGTGTTTCCAAAGCGCGTCGTCCCCATTGGCGACACGGTGCTCGAGCTGCGTGGCGTCAGTTGCGCAGCTGCGGGGGTGAACGACATTACGCTCAGCGTGCGCGCCGGTGAGATCGTTGGGTTGTCGGGGCTCATCGGCGCAGGGAGGACCGAGTTGGCCCGCACGATCTTCGGTCTCACCCCAGCGGACAAGGGTGAGATACTCATGCGTGGTCGCGCGATTCACGTCACGTGTCCCTCTGACGCAATTGCGAACGGCATCGCGTACGTCCCGGAGGATCGGCGACGTCACGGCGTGGTACTCGGGATGTCGGTGAGCGATAACGTCACGCTCGCGGCATTGAAGGCGATGTCGCGGTTCGGCGCGTTGGACTTCCGGCGCGAGCGCGAAGTGGCGGGAGACTATACGCAGCGGCTCGGCGTGAAGACGCCATCGATTCGCGCGCTCGTCTCCACGTTGTCGGGCGGGAATCAGCAGAAGGTGGCGCTGAGCCGGTGGCTGCTCACGAAGCCGTCGCTGCTCGTGCTCGACGAGCCGACGCAGGGCATCGATGTCGGCGCCAAGTCGGAGATTCATGCGCTGATGAGTGATTTGGCCGCGCAAGGCGTGGCCATTCTCATGATCTCGTCTGAGTTGCCGGAAGTGCTCGGCATGTGTGACCGCATCGCCGTGATGCAGGGCGGCACGATCGTGAGCGTCCTCGATCGCGCGCAGGCGACGCCCGAGCGCATCCTCGCGCGCGCGCTCGATCGGGAGACGCGCGAGTTCGCATCGTTCAGCGCGGCCACTGGCGGAGTCCATTGAACCACTTCCTCCGCCGACACGCTCGCGAGTTGCCACCCGCCGTTGCGCTGTTGGCGGTGCTGCTGACGATGCTCGTGATCTCGCCGTCATTCTTCAGTCCGGCCAACCTGCGCGATCTCGCGCTCAACAACGCCGCGGTGTTGTTGGTTGCGCTCGGAATGACGCTCGTCATCCTCGTCGGCGAGATCGACATCTCCGTCGGATCGCAGTTCGCTGTCTGCAGCGTCGCCGCCGGGCTACTGGCCAAGGCCGGTGTGCCGATGTTCATCGTGCCGGTGATCGTCCTCGCGATCGGCGCAGTTATGGGCTCGTTGAATGGCTATCTCGTCGGCATGCTCGGACTGCCGTCGATCATCGTCACGCTGGCCATGCTCGTGACGTGGCGCGACGCGCTCCGCTGGGCCACCGACGGAGCGTGGGTGCAGGACCTTCCGGCCGGCTTCCAATGGTTCGGACTCGCACCGCCCGCCGCGCAGTTGCTCATCGTCATCGTCGCTGTCGTCGCGCTGGCCGTCGGCGGCTGGACGTTGAAGAACCTTCGAGCGGGCCGCAGCATCTACGCCGTGGGTTCCGACGAGGAGGCGGCACGACTCGCCGGCATCGACCCGCGACGCGTGACGCTCGCCGTATTCGCGATCACTGGCGCGCTCGTTGGAGTCGCCGCTGTGCTGAATGCTTCGCGCTTCACCGCTGTGCCGAGCAACGCAGGCACGGGCCTCGAGCTGCAGGCAGTGGCCGCGGTGGTCGTCGGCGGCACGGCTATCACCGGCGGACGCGGAACGGTCGTCGGCACGCTGCTCGGCGTCCTGCTGCTCGGCACCATCGGTACGGCGATGACGTACGCGGGCATCAATCCGTTCTGGACCAAGGCTATTCAGGGGCTGATCATCCTCGCCGCGCTGGTCGCAGACGCTGCGCTCGCACGCCTGGCGCTCGATGGCAACTCATCTGGCCGCGCCCGCGCTCTTGCGCGCTGACGCGCGCGCGCCGTTCGGCGAGCGGCTGTTCCCCAACAACGAGTGGGTGCTGCTCGTCGTGATCGTTGCCGAATGCGTCATCTTCGGCATCGCAGGGCACAACTTCGCGACAGCAGGCAACGCGTTCGAGATCACGCGACTCAGCGTCGAGATCGGGCTGTTGGCGCTCGCGCTCACGCCGATCATCGTGAGTGGCGGCATCGACCTCTCGGTGGGCTCGATGATGGGCCTCGCCGCAATCGTGCTCGGCTTCCTCTGGCACGACGCCGGCCTGCCGATACCGCTCGCTATCGCGCTCACGCTTCTTCTCGGCGTCGCCGGTGGGGCACTGAACGCAGTGCTCATCACGCGACTCGGCTTTCCGCCACTCATCGTCACGCTCGGCACTCTGTCGCTCTTTCGCGGCATCGCCGAAGGTGTGACCGGCGGCATCCAGCACTACTCCGGCTTTCCCACCGGCTTCCTCGCGCTCGGTCAGGGTTACGTCGGCGGTCGAGTGCCGACGCAACTCTTCATCTTCATTGCCGCGGCCATCGGTGCGGCGTGGTGGCTGCACCGCACTCCGGTAGGTCGAGCGCTATATGCCATCGGTCATTCGGCGGAAGGCGCGCGATACGCCGGCATTCCTGTCGGTCGTCGCGTGGCGGGGGTGTACATCCTCTCCGGATTCGCCGCGAGCCTCGCTGCCGTCATCTATGTCGCGCATCTCGGCCAGGCGAAATCGGACGCTGGAACTGGCTACGAGTTGATGGCCATCACGGCGGTCGTGCTTGGCGGCGCATCCATCTTCGGTGGGCGCGGTACCATCCTCGGCACCGTATTCGGGCTGTTCAGCATCGTGCTGTTGCAGAACGGTCTTCGCCTCACCGGCATGCCCGCCGAATTGTCGGGCATCCTCACCGGCGTCCTCCTCATCGGAACTATCGTCGTCGACCTGTTCACTCGGCAGGCGAAGGCGCGACCCAGTCTCTCAACCATCGCAACGGAGCAACCCGACGTGCGGAATTCACAGGTGGCCGTGCTGAGCGCAGTGATTCTCGCGGGGGCCCTGATCGTCGCGGCGAGCAACTGGATGCTCGTGAACTCGCTGCGATATGAGCTACGAGGCGGCGCGCCCGTCGCCATTGTTGCCCCTTCACCCGCGCATCGCCCAGTCATCGCGATGATGCCGAAGGCGAAAGGCGATCCGTATTTCATCAGTGCGCGCAAAGGCGCCGATTCCGCCGCGGCCGCACTCGGCGTCGAGCTGCTATGGGATGGTCCCACCGACCTCGATCCGGCCAAGCAGAATGAAGTCGTCGAGGCATGGATCACGCGCGGAGTGGACGCGATTGCCGTGAGCGTCGAGAACAAGGAGGCCATCTCGACGGTGCTCCGAAAGGCGCGCGCGAAAGGCATCAAGGTCGTGACGTGGGACGCCGATGCCGAAAAGGACGCGCGCGACTTCTTCGTCAACCAGGCCACGCCACAGGGCATTGGCTACACGCTCACGGACGAAGCCGCGCGCATCATGGGCGGCAAGGGCGAGTTCGCGATCATCACCGCGAGCCTCAGTGCCGCGAACCAGAACGAATGGATCAAGTACATCCGCGAGCGACTCGCCTCGAAGTATCCGGACATGAAGCTCGTCGCACTTCAGCCCAGCGACGGCGATCGCGACCGCGCATTCTCCGAGACGCAGACTGTCCTCAAGGTGCATCCGAAGGTGAAGGTCATCATGGCGATCGCTGCGCCGGCTGTGCCAGGCGCCGCGGAGGCCGTGAAGCAGTCAGGCCGCACGGACGTGAAGGTGACGGGCCTTTCTCTTCCCAACATGTCCCGACCGTACATCAAGTCCGGCGTCATCGAGAGCATCGTGCTCTGGAACACGATGGATCTCGGCGCGCTTGCAGTGCGTGTCGCGCAGGCGATGACGAGCGGTGAGCTGAAGGCTGGCGCATCGACGCTCGACGCAGGTGCGCTCGGAAGGTTCGAGGTCTCCGGTGACGAAGTACGCCTCGGTGCGCCCTTCATCTTCAACAAGCAGAACATCGATCGGTTCAACTTCTAGTTCACGAATGACAACTCTCCCTCCAGTGTCCTGATGCCTCGCCCCAAGTCTGCTCCCGATCCATACCTCCTCGGCAAGGTGAGTGCGCTGTACTACCTGCGCCATCATACGCAGCAGGAGATCGCCGAGCGGTTGCGTGTCTCTCGTCCCACGGTGTCGCGGCTGTTGCAGGAGGCGCGCGATCTCGGCTACGTGCAGATCACCGTCGCGTCACCGCGCGGTCTGCATCTCGACCTCGAGACGAGCCTCGAGGATCAGTTCAAGTTGCAGACGGTCCACATCGTGGAAGGTGGACCGGGTCAGAGCGCCGAGCTGTTGCGAAAGCAGCTTGGCGCTGCTGCCGCGCAGTATCTCGCGCGCACCATTCGCGCAGGAGAGACCATCGGCATGGCGTGGGGACAGACGCTGAGCGCGATGGTCAATGCGATGGTGCCGATGCCGACTGCGGAGACGCGCGTCGTGCAGATCCTCGGTGGACTCGGGCCGCCGGATGCGGCGCAGTACGGCGCAGAGCTCGTGCGGCGACTCGCGAATCTGCTCGACGCACAGGCCATCCTGCTGCCAGCGCCAGGAGTCGTGGCAACGCCGGCCGTGCGCGACTCGCTGCGCAAGGATCCGCACGTTCGCGCGGCGCTCAACGAGCTCGACAAGCTCGACACCGTGTTCATTGGCCTCGGTTCGCTTGCGTCGAACGCCGTGCTCAACGACGGTCACACGCTCTCGAAGCACGCGAGGAAGGAGCTGACGACGCGGGCAGCGGTGGGAGACGTCGCACTGCGGTTCTTCGATGCACACGGGAAACCCGTGCGCACTGCGCTCGACGACCGAATTCTCGGCATCACCACCGATCAGCTGCGGAATGTGGGACGCGTGGTTGCGGTGGCCGGCGGCGCGGACAAGGTCGCCGCGATTGCCGCGGCACTCGAGGCAGGGATGCTGCACGTGCTGATCACCGATCGCGCGACAGCCGAAGCGCTGCTCAACCACACCCCGTGACGAGCCGATGAACCGGCGCGACTTCCTGCACTCGGCAACGCAGCATCTCGCGATCGGTGCCGTGGGTTCGCGGCTACTCGTGCCGCGGAGGTTGGCATCGCGTGCCGAGCTGGTGGATCGCAAGGCGCGAGTCGCCCGTCACTCGCCGGTCGTCCGCACCTTTGAATCGTTTTCGGCATTGAGCGTCGGCAATGGCGGGTTTGCCTTTACCGCCGACGCCACCGGGCTTCAGACCTTCCCGGAGCAGTACGCAGAGCTTCCACTCGCGACGCAGGCGGAGTGGGCCTGGCATTCCTTTCCGAATCCTTCGGGCTTCAAGATCGATGACGCGCTTGTGTCATTCGATGCACATGGCCGACAGGTGCCATATGCGAGTGGGCAGAACGGCGCGGCAGGCAAGTGGCTCCGTGAGAATCCGCATCGCCTCTCACTCGCGCGCGTGGGCTTCGTGCTCACGCGCCGCGACGGCACGCCTGCGAAATCGTCGGAGCTGACGGACCTCAATCAGCGACTGGATCTGTGGTCGGGCACGCTCGAGAGCAGCTTTTCCTTCGATGGACGTCGCGCGCGCGTGTTCACGTGGGCGCATCCGACGCGTGACCTGATCGCCATCAGAGTGGAGAGCGCGGAGATCGATCCGAGTTGGCTCTCGATTCGCATCGCGTTTCCCTATGGGAGCGCGACTCACACCGGCGATCCGTCCGATTGGTCGCACGCCGATCTCCATCGCACCGAGGTGACGGATCGCGAGCGCAGCTCGGTGGCGTGGCATCGCACACTCGACGCGGACGAGTACTGGGCGCGTGCACAGTGGAGCGACGGCGCTGCCCTTCGTGTGGTCGGTCCACATGAATTTCGCGTCGAGCCCGCG
>JAQBPV010000333.1 GCA_028287345.1 Gemmatimonadota bacterium | reverse complement strand
TGCGCGACTATCTCGAGCAGAGCGCGAAATACTATAAAACGTCGGGGTCTGTCGACCCCTCCATACCCGGCTTCAACTTCGACATCGACTCAGGCGCCGATTATACGCTCGACGTCTCGCGGCCCATCGGCCAGCGCGTGACGCGTCTCGAGGTGAAGGGTCGCGCCGTCCAGCCGACCGACTCGTTCACGATGGCGCTCAACAACTACCGCCAGACAGGTGGCGGCGGCTACGCCATGTTGAGTGGCGCACCTGTCGTCTACGACAAGCAGCAGGAAATTCGCCAGCTGCTGGTGGACGAGGTTCGTCGCAAGGGCACGATCACTCCGTCCGATTACTTCACGCCTAATTGGCGCATCGAGCCTTCTTCTTCAGTCGCGAGTCTTTACAGGGAGCTTCGGCGCGACAACCGCGAGGATGCGCACGCCGTCGGCACCGCGACGACGACAGCAACAAAAGCGCGTCCCGCGACGCGGCTGCGCATCATCGGCACGAACGACTTCCACGGTGCGTTGGAGCCGAGGCCCGATGCGACGGGCAAGCGACGCGGCGGTGCAGCGTATTGGGCGGCCGCGATCAAGAATGCCGCGGCGGGCTGTGTCGCCCCGGCGTGCGAGACCATCCTTCTCGATGGCGGCGACGAGTTCCAGGGCACGCCCGCGTCGAATCTCGCCTTCGGCCGTCCGGTGGTGGCCATCTTCAACCAGCTCGGCTTCGCGGCGGGCGCGGTGGGCAATCACGAGTTCGACTGGGGGCAGGATACCCTCCGCGCCCGCATGCACGACGCGCACTACGCGATCCTCGGCGCAAACGTCCGCTACGCCGATGGCCGGAATGTGCCGTGGATTCGGGCTGACACGCTCGTGACGCGCGGTGCGCTCAAGATCGGCGTGATCGGCATCGCGACGCCGCTGACGCCCACGACGACGCGTGCATCGAACGTCGCGGATCTTCGCTTCCTGCCGCCGGCGCCCGTCGTCGACAGCTTCGCACGCCGACTGCGCGCGCGTGGGGCGGACTACGTGATCGTGATCGCACATGAGGGTGCCTTTTGCGACCGCGACGGCGCCTCGAGCTGTAATGGCGAGATCATCGAGTTGGCGCGCTCGGTGAAGGAGCCCATCGATGCGATCGTCAGCGGACACACACACACGCTCGTCGATGCGACGATCAACGGCATTCCCATCACTCAGGCGCGCTCGAGCGGCACGGCCATCGACGTCATCGACCTTGGTCCAGGCGGCAGCACCCACGCGGTTCGCGACGTGGTCACCGACTCGATCACAGCAGATCCCGTGGTGGAGACGATCGTCGCTGCAGCCGTGAAGAGCGTCGCACCGCTCGTCGATCGCACCATCGCCACGATCGCCACCAACCTCACGCGCGACGGCAATCAATATCCACTCGGCAACCTCATCGCCGATGCGATGCGCGCTGGTGGCAAGGGCGATGTAGCAGTGATGAACAACGGCGGCATTCGCGCGAACCTGCGTGCGGGCACCGCCACGTACGGGTCGCTGTTCGAGATTCAGCCGTTCGCGAACATTCTCTATCGCGTGACCGTGACGGGGAAGACGCTTCGTGACTATCTCGAGAAGCTCGTGGCGAAGCGCATCAACGTGCACATCAGCGGCGTGCAGATCAGCTATGACTCCACACGCGCGCCGGGCGCTCGTATCACCGCGGTGAAGCTCACCGATGGGAGGGAATTGAAGGACGACGCGCAGTATGCGCTCATCCTCAACGACTTCCTCGCCACTGGCGGCGACGGCCTTGGCGTGACGACTGGCGCGATCAGGACCGAGGTTCTCAACACGACCGACCTCGATGCGCTCATCGACTATCTGCGCTCACAGCCGCAGCCAGTACGTGTGCCGATGGACTCACGTTTAATCGTCGTCCCACCATCCCGATGACCGACACCGTGCGAGTCTTCGTGAACGGCCGTGGCCTTGACGCTCCCGCCGGTGGAACTGCGCTCGACGCCGTCGCCGTTCACTCCGCTGCCGATGCCAGTGCAGTCCGCGAAGGTGCGCTCGTGGTCACCGACAGCCGCGGCCTTCCCATTCCTGCTGACACGCCGCTTTTCAACGGCGCGCTGTTTCGGCTCATCCCCAACCGGGTCCGTGACGGTGCCGACCCGGCGACGCAGTTCGAGACCTAATGGCGCTCCCCGCTCTCACACGCGAACTGCTTCGCCGACTGCCCAAGGCCGAGCTGCACTGTCACCTCGACGGATCGGTGCGGCCGCAGACCATGATCGACCTCGGCCTCGAGCTCGAGAAGCCGATGCCTGCCAACGACGCCGACGCGCTCCGCGAATACATGATCGTGGACGACGCCGCGAACCTCGAGGACTATCTCGAGCGGTTCGCCGTCACGCTGTCGGTGATGCAGACCGAACCCGCGCTCGAGCGCATCGCATATGAGCTCGCCGAGGATTCGGCGCGTGACGGCGTGCGCTACATCGAGGTGCGCTATGCGCCGGTGCTCAACGTGCGCGAAGGGTTGTCGCTCGAGCAGGCGGTGGAGGCGCCGCTGCGCGGCCTTGCCCGCGCCGAGGCGGACCATGGCATCAAGGGCCGCGTCATCGTGACGGCGATTCGGAACATGTCCCCCAGTGTGTCGCACGAGCTCGCGGAGCTGGCGGTGGCGTACAAGCACAAGGGCGTCGTCGGCTTCGACCTCGCGGGAGGCGAGGTGGGCAATCCGGCGAAGGCGCACAAGAAGGCTTTCGAGCATGCGCGTTCGCACGACATGGCGTGCACCTGTCACGCCGGCGAGGGCGACGGCGCAGAATCAGTGCGCGAAGCGGTGCACATCTGCGGTGCACATCGTATCGGACACGCCACGCGACTCATCGAAGACACGTCGCTCACCGACTATTGCAACGACCGGCGCATCGCGCTCGAGATCTGCCTCACCAGCAACGTGCAGACGCGCGTCACCGACTCGTACGAGACGCACCCGTTTCGCGAGTACTACGATCGCGGACTCAATGTCGTCCTCAACACCGACAACCGTCTCATGAGTGGTGTCACGCTCACGGACGAGTACCTGCACGCCGCGCAGTCGCTCGACTTCGGCTTCGACGAATTGGCGCGTGTGGCGCTGAACGGCTTCGAGAGCTGCTTCCTTCCCTATGAAGAGCGGATGCGGCTGGTCGCCGACGCGCAGCGCGACATCTCTACCCTGCGGGTTGCGGCGGCGTGAGCGACAGCGCGTTTGGCGTAGCTGCGGCGTCGAAGGCCGCTGATGCGATTCGTCAGCGCATCGGCAGTGCGACGCCCATTGCCGGCATCATACTCGGCACCGGACTCGGCGGTCTCGCACAGCGTATCGCCAATCCGATCGACGTGCCATTTGCCGAAGTGCCTGGCTTTCCGTCCGCGACGGTCGTCGGCCATGCGGGGAAGCTGATCGGCGGCACGCTGAGTGGCCGACCCGTAGTCGCGCTCGCGGGCCGCTTCCATATGTACGAGGGACACGACGCCGCGCTGGCCGGCTTTCCCGTGCGTGTGCTGCACGCGCTCGGCGCGCCGACGCTGTTCGTCTCCAACGCTGCGGGCGGGATTCGGCGCACGTTTCGCGCGGGTGATCTCATGCTCATTCGCGATCATCTCAACCTCATGTTCCGGAATCCGCTCATCGGCCCGCTCGAGTCGGGCGACACGCGCTTTCCAGACATGAGCGCGCCGTACGATGAGGAACTCTGTGCGCAGCTGCGCGTACATGCGGCGCAACTGGGCATCCAACTGCAGGAAGGTGTCTATGGCGGACTGCTCGGCCCGACCTACGAGACACCCACCGAAGTGCGCATGCTGGCGACACTCGGCGCGGATGCAGTGGGCATGTCGACGGTCCCTGAGGTAATCGTCGCGCGGGCGATCGGCATGCGTGTGGCTGGGATCAGCTGCATCACGAATCTCGCGAGTGGCATCTCGCCGCATCCGCTGTCGCACGCGGAGGTGATCGAGACAACGACGCGCGTGGCGGCGCAGTTCGAGTCGTTGGTGGAGAGGTTCGTCGGCGGGCTGTGATGTAAGTAGCGGTCGTTACACGGCCGTTGCTCGATCGCGGGAATACGGAGACTGGATGCGGACAGGATTAGGGCACGCCGCGGAGCTGTTACCGCTCGGCGTTGCATCCATCCTGGAACCCATCCGACGCCCATGCGACGTCTCTGCGCGCTCATATTCCTCGTCTTCGCTCCCGCGCTTGTTTCTGCGCAATCTCAACCCACTGGACGCATCGTCGGACGCATCGTCGACGCAGCGACGGGCGCCGGCATTGCTGAAGCGGGCGTGCGGATCGTCGGCACGACGCGGGTGAGACGATCGAGATCGATCGGTTCACCGGCCAGACCAAGCCAGAGTGTCCTGTGGGGCGGACTGACGAACGTGAGTAGGCTCACGCTACGATTCTCCAAGCACTGGATCATCAAGAAGAGAGAAAGTCCATCTTTGATGTCGCACGCAAACGGGTTTGGCGCGTTGAAGCCTGCCCGAGGCAGTATCCGTGTAAATCGGCAGTTTTCCGCGTCATCCGTGTCAGGCAGTTGTGCTTTTTATTCCCACTGCCTTCCGCGCAGAGGCTAGTCTACGCGAAGAAGTTCAGCGGACCATGTCCCGCGCCAAGCGCTGGCGCGGTGGCGATGGCGCGATGCACGAAATCGAGCGACGCGTCAATTGCATCTTCGAGCGGATACCCGGTCGCTAGCAGCGCGGCGATCGCACTCGAGAGCGTGCACCCGGTGCCATGAGTGCTGGTCGTCTCGATTCTCGCATGCGTGAATTGCCGCATCGTCGAACCATCGTAGAACACGTCGACCAGCGACGCCCCGTCGAGATGACCGCCCTTCACGAGCGCCGCCTGTGCGCCGAACCGCTCGACCAGCGTTCGCGCGGCTTGCTCCATCGCAGCGACGTCGCGCACGGGCGCTCCCACGAGCAGTGAGACCTCGTCGAGGTTGGGCGTCACCACCGTCGCGAGGGGAAACAGCTCCGTCACAATCGCATCGACAGCATCGGCCTCAAGAAGCGGATCACCCGACGTCGCCACCATGACGGGATCGAGTACATAGGGAGACAGCCGATGTTCGCGCACGCCGGCCGCCACAGCGCGCACGACTTCGGCGTCGCCGAGCATGCCGCTCTTGATCGCCGCCGGCCGCAAATCCTCCGCGACGGCGTCGATCTGCGCTCGCACCAGCGCTGGCGACACGCGCTCCCACGCACGAACGCCGACCGTGTTCTGCGCGGTAATCGCCGTGATCACGGACGTGCCGAAGAGCCCGAACCGAGCGAACGTCTTGAGGTCGGCCTGGATTCCAGCGCCACCGCCGGAGTCCGATCCGGCAATCGTGAGCGCGACGCGAGGTGCAGGGCTGGTCATGAAACGAAAGATGCGCCGTGCAATCGCACGGCGCATCTCGGTGACGTCAGCATTGCGGCGCTACTGCGCTCGCGGCGTCGGAGAGGGCGGCAGCGAGCGAACCCTCGCCTTGAACGATTGGTAATTTCTCGAATCCGTCGCGAGTGAGCGAAGAATCGCGGGATCATATTGCGCGATGAGCGCCCTCGTCGCGGCGATCCGGTCTTCCTCGAGCGGATGCGTCGCGAAAAAGCCTTCCACCGCGGAAGGGTTCGACGTCCGCTCATTGATGAGGATCTGGAACATCTCCGGTACGCCGTTTGGGCTGATGCCGGCGCGAACGGTATTGCGAATGCCTTCCTCGTCCGCCTCGGCTTCGTCCTGTCGGCTGAAACGCGCGAAGAGCGCCGTGCCGCCGACCTGAATCGCTGCCTGACCCGCCTGGTTGTTGCAGATGCTCGTCAGGACGCAGGCCAGCGTGACGCCGATGTTCGCGCCCTGTTGCTGCTGCATCTGCTGAATGGAGTGACGCTTGACGACGTGTCCGATCTCGTGGCCGAGCACGCCTGCCAGTTGATCCATGCGCTGTGTGCGCTCGATGAGCCCACGGTTGACGTACACATACCCGCCGGGCACCGCGAAGGCATTGACCTCCTTGCTGTCCACGACGTAGAAGTGCCAGCCGTTCGCCTGGGTGATGTCCGTTCGCGACGTGAGCCGCGCGATGGAGTCGCCCAGCACGTTGACGTAGCGATTGATCTCCGGGTCGCCGACGATCGGCAACTGCGCGTTGATCTGCTGCGAGTACTGCGCGCCCATGTCGATTTCTTGTTGCGTCGAGACGCCGCAGGCCGTCAAGGTTACCGCCAGCGCTACGCCAGCCAGAAGTCTCTTCATTGGTCACTCTCGGTGTATCGGTTCGCCGGCATCCTGCGCAATTCCTATTC
>JAQBPV010000329.1 GCA_028287345.1 Gemmatimonadota bacterium | reverse complement strand
CGATCTGCTCGCTCTATCGACGCGAGCTTGGGCACACCCCGGATCTCGCCTCGGTGATCGTCACCGCAGGCTCTCGGCCCGGCATCTATGCGACGTACACGGCGCTCATCGATCCGGGCGATCGCGTGGTGTATCCCACGCCGTCGTGGAACAACAACCACTACGTGCACCTGTCGGCGGCCGAAGGAGTCAGTGTGCCGTGCGACGCGAGCTCGAAGTTCCTGCCCACGCGTGCGTCGCTCGAGAGGGCGGTGCGCGGTGCGCGACTGCTTGCGCACTGTTCGCCCTTGAATCCATCGGGCACCACGTTCACCGCCGAGGCGCTGCGCGAAATCTGCGAGCTCGTGGTCGAGGAGAATGCTCGGCGGGGCGCGGAGGAGCGTCCGCTGTATCTGATGTATGACCAGGTGTATTGGACGCTCACCTTCGGCGATACGAAGCACGTGCATCCCATCGGCGTGTGTCCAGAGGTGGCGCCGTATGCCGTATACATCGACGGCATCTCCAAGGCATTCGCGGCGACGGGAGTGCGCGTGGGCTGGATCATGGCGCCGCCTGACGTGGCCGGTCCGATGAGCGGGCTGCTCGGGCACATCGGCGCGTGGGCGCCCAAGGCGGAGCAGAGCGCGGTGGCGTCGTTGCTCGGCGACGCGCAGGGAATGCGCGAGTATCAGGCGAAGATGATCTCCGGACTGCGCGAGCGGCTCGACCTGTTGCACGATGGTCTCGCGGCGATGAAGAGCAAGGGTCTCCCGGTGGAGGTGCTGGCGCCTGAGGGGGCGATCTACCTCAGCGCGCGCTTTTCGCTGAAGGGGCGCTATGCGCCGGGCGGAGCGCACTTGGCGTCGGATGAGGACGTGCGGCAGTATCTATTGAAGGCCGCCGGTGTGGCGATCGTGCCGTTTCAGGCCTTCGGCGTGACGGAGGACTCGGGGTGGTTCCGGTTGTCGGTGGGAGCGGTGTCGCCGGAGCTGATCATGCGGATGCTGCCTCGTCTGCAGCATGCGATCGAGTCTTGTTGATCTCGCGGGTCTCTCGACTGCGGAAGATCAACTGCTCGACACGGATGAAACGCGGAAAACAGCTCGATTTTCGCGGATACCGCTACGCCACGATTCGCCAATACTTGTAGCATCAAAAGAAGAACTGATTCTTTGATGCTGCGCACCGATGGACTCGGTGTGCGGTGCTAGCCCGAGTGGTATCCGTGTAGATCCGGCAGCTCTTCGCGCCCAAACGGTATATAAATTGAAATTGATGAATCCCATCTGGAATTTGGGCGTAATCCAAGCCCGTGACAGGTGACGCATCCCCACCCTGCCAGTCATTGCCGCAGGGGCACCCGCAGCTCGGTGTCTACCCACACCGCGCCTCGGAGACTGCCCGATCATGCTCGAATGGCTCGTACTCATAGCAGTATTCGTCGCCCTCAACTCGCTCCGGCTTCGCATCGCGTCGCTTGAGGGGCGGTCGGACGAGCTCAAGGCGACGATCGCGGAGCTGCGCGCTCGGTTGTCCACGCAGTCGGAGACTGCCAGCAGGCCGGCACCGCAAACCGCACCTGCGGCGCGGAGCGATGCACCACCGGTACCGCGCCCGGCCCCGACGACGCATTCAGCCCCGGTACTCCCTCCCCAGTTGGCCGACGCGCTTCGACGCCCGCCATCCGAGTCGCGACCTGTCGCACCTGTCGCGGCGTTCGAGGCGAAAGCACCAGAGCCGCAAGCGCCCGCGCCGAGAGCTACCGACCCGGTCTTGACTGCATCGCAGGCAGCGCCGCCGCGCATGTCGGCTGCCGTGCCGCCCGCACCACCGATCAGCCGTCCGCCGCGTCCTTCACCGGCGCCAAGCGCCCCGCAGCCACCCGAGGCGCCGTTCGATTGGGAGAAGCTGATCGGCGTGAAGCTGTTCTCGTGGGTCGCCGGGGCGGCGCTCGCGCTGGCCGCCGTATTCTTCCTGCGCTACTCGATGGACCACGGCTGGCTGCGTCCCGAAATCCGTATGGCCATCGGCCTGCTCGTCGGCATCGCGCTGCTCGTCGTGTGCGAGATGAAGGCTGCCCGCGACTATCCGCAGACCGCCAACGCGATGGATGCGGCCGGTCTCGCGATACTCTTTGCCACCACCTTCGCGTCGTTCGCACTCTGGCATCTCGTGCCGCCGGCCGCCGCCTTCGGCATGCTCATCCTCGTGACGGGCGCCGCGGTGCTCCTGTCGATCCGCCGCAACTCGATGTTCATCGCCCTGCTCGGGTTGCTCGGCGGCTTCTCGACGCCCGTGCTGCTGTCGTCGGGTCAGGACAATCCGATTGGACTGTTCGGCTACCTGTTGCTGCTGAACGTCGGACTTGCGTGGGTCGCGTACAGGAAGCGGTGGCCGATGCTCACCGCGCTCAGCATGGTGTTCAGCACCCTGTACCAGTGGGGTTGGGTGGCGAAGTTCCTCACCGCGGACAAGCTGCCCATCGCCGTCGGCATCTTCCTGCTCTTCCCGATCTTCAGCGTCATCGCGCTGACGCTCGGCAACGTGGGGTACGCGCACGACTACGAGGACAAGGAAGACTCGCCGCTGTTCGCGCACTCGCTGTTCGCGCTGACGGCACGCGTGAGCGCGACGCTTCCGCTGCTCTTCTCGCTCTACCTGGCTGCAGTGCCAGCATACGGTGCGCACTTCGGCATCCTGTACGGCTTCCTCGCCTGCATTTCGGTGGGATTGTTCGCCGTCAGCATCACGAAGGGTCCGCAGTGGCTGCATGCAGTGGGCGCCATGTCGACCGTAGCGACGTTCGCTATCTGGTTCCAGACGTCGTACACACATGCCGCATGGCCAGGATTGCTCGGCATCGTTTCGGCGTTCGTCCTCTTCTATCTCGTCGCGCCGTTCATCGCGGCAAAGCTGGCTGACGTCGAGGTGAAGGGATTTGGCGCGATCGCGGTGTTCGCCGCGCCGCTGCTGTTGTTCGTGTTCCCGTTGCTGCTCTCGGTCGAGCCGCTGGCGGCGGAACCGTGGCTCCCATTTGGCGTGCTGTTCGTATTGTTGGCGGCGTGCGCGGCGTTCGCCGTCATTGGACGCGCGGGCCCGGTTCACTATGTGGCCGCGTTCTTCGCGCTCGCCGCAGAAGCCGTGTGGTCATCGCGACATCTGGACGCGGCGCATCTGTACTCCGGCCTGGCGCTCTACGGCATCTTCGGGTTGTTCTACGTGGGTGCTCCGGTGGTGGCACGCCGGTACAAGCGCGCGTTCGAACCTGCCGGTGCCGGCGGCGTATTGACGCTTGCCAGCCTTGCACTGCTGTTGTTCGTCGCGGCAGGCAATGCCGCGCCTTCAGCGCTGTGGGGCATGGCCCTTCTCATCGCCGTGTTGAACGTCGGGCTCTTCCTCGAGTCCACGTCGGAAGGCATGCCACTACTGAGCATCGTGGGCACAGGGCTCTCGTGGCTCGTGCTCGCAGTGTGGTGGGATAGATCTGACGCGTCGGCCATCGTGCCCGCGCTCATCGTGATGGCCGGCTTTGCGCTGCTCACGATGGGTGGCAGTGCATGGGCTCGAAATCGCGTCGGCGAGGGCGCCGCCAAGAGTGGCTTCGACGGCAACATCTTCATGGGCCTCGTGGGCCATGTGTTCGTCGTATTCGTCGTCACGCGACCCGAGCTTTCGATTCCACCCTGGCCCGTGCTCGGCGCTCTCGCGGTGCTCGATCTCACCGTGCTCGTCGCCTCGCTGTACATGCGGAACGGCGCCGTCCATCTCGGCGCCACCGCGCTGACGGCAATCATCCTCATGCTGTGGACCGCCACGGCGCGCGTCGCGCCGTGGCCGGATGTCGCGGTGATCGCAGCTGGTGTCTCCGTGGCTCTCGCGTTCGCGGCGCTGGCGCTGGCGCGCCGAGTTGGCGCGCGCGATCGCGCATTCGACGTCGCGACGGGTGCTGCCGTGCTGTTGTCGCTGGTGGTCGTGATCTTTGCGCAGATGCAGCGCGGCACGCCCACGGTGTACTTCCTGATCGTTGCGGAGGCGGTGCTCGTCGCGGCCGCATTGTCGCTGTCGTGGGTCGACATCGAGAAGTTCGGCTGGGTGGCCGTTGCGGCCATCGCGCCGTGGATGCTCAGCGCGGGAGTCTGGCAGCAGCGTCACGCCGCTTCCCACTTCTGGACGTTGCAGCTCGCGATCGGGCTGCCGGTGTATCTCATGTACGTCGTGTATCCGTTGCTGCTCGGTGGACGCGCGAATTCGGCGCGCGCGCCGTACATCGCAACCGTGCTCGCGAGTGTCGCCTTTTTCTTCCTCGGCTACGACGGTCTCGTGCTCGGCGGCTTCAAGCCGTACATCGGTGCGCTACCCATCGTTCAGGCGCTGCTGCTGCTGCCAGTGCTCGCGCGACTCGTGCAGCTCGAGCGTGAACAGGCCAAGGGTGCGCGAGGCGCTCTTGCCCTGGCGAGCGGCCGTCTCGCGCTCGTTGCCGCGGCAACGTTGGCGTGCGTCACCGTTGCCATCCCGCTGCAGCTCGACAAGAACTGGATCACCATCGGCTGGGCGCTCGAGGGCGCGGCGTTGGTATGGCTGTTCCGCCGGGTTCCGCATGTCGGGCTCATCGCGGGTGCCACGGCGTTGCTCGCCACTGTGTTCGCACGCCTTGCGCTCAATCCCGACGTGCTCACGTACCATCCGCGCGGAGCGATGCCGATCCTCAACTGGTATCTGTATACGTACCTCGTGTGCGCCGGAGCACTGTTCCTCGCCGCACGGCTCACCATCGGCGTCGATGACAAGGCACGAAAGCTCGCCGGAGCGTTCGCGAGTGGTGGTGCGGTGCTGCTCTTTCTTCTGCTCAACATCGAGATCGCCGATTTCTACTCGACCGGTGCGACGCTCACCTTCAACTTCAACGCCACGCTGGCGCAGGATCTCACCTACACCATCGGCTGGGCGCTGTTCTCGCTCGCGCTGTTGGCGGCCGGAGTGATGCTGCGCAACAAGCCGAGCCGCATCGCGTCCATCGCGCTCCTCACGGCGACAGTGGCGAAGTGCTTCCTCCACGACCTCGGTCGCCTTGGTGGCCTGTATCGCGTGGGCTCGTTCGTGGGCCTCGCGATCTGTCTGTCGCTCGTGGCCATTGTGCTGCAGAAGTTCGTGCTTGCGCGCGACGACCAGCAGTTGAGCGCGGCGTGAGCACACGTACTCGTATCATCATCGCACTCGCGCTGGTTGTTGCACGCAGTGCGTTCGCGCAGGGTACGCCGACGTCCGCGCCGCTGTACGAGCGTACGCTGAAGCCCGGCGCGGCCGGCGCAAACCATGTTGTGGTGGACTCCGCACTGCTCGTTCGCGGTGCGCCGTTCAATGTGAATGGCGGGGCGGCTACAGGTGGCCTTGGCGATCTTCGCCTGCACGACGCCGCCGCCGGACGCGACGTGCCGTACATCTTCGTGTGGCCCACGAGCGAGCCCCCAACTTGGCGAGGCGGACGCATCATCCCTGTTTCGCCAGGCAAGGACACGAGCGGCTTCGAGGTCGATCTCGGTGGCGTCGCAGTCGTCGACCGCGTCGAAATCCCGACGCTGCCCGAGCGATTCCTCAAGCGCGTACGGCTCGAGGGAAGTGGCGACCGCGTACGCTGGACGATGCTCGTGGCGGAAGGAACGCTGTTCAACCTGCCGAACGAAGCCGACGCACCACCACTGAGACAAACGCAGCTTGGCTTCACTCCAGGCGCATATCGATATCTGCGTCTCATCTGGGACGATCACGTTGGCCCTCGACTCGCGACTCCGTCGGCTGCTCGTGCCCGACTCGCACCGCGCGACGCCGGCGTCGCTGATTCGCTGTACATGCTCCTGTCATTCGACAAGCGGCCCGGTGCGGCGCGCACGAGCCGGTATCATCTTCGGCTGCCAGCGACGCGTTTGCCGATCGTCGCCGTCGAGCTCGCGGTCAGCAACGCGCAGGTGCTGCGGTCCGCTCATGTGACGGAACCACAGCTTGGCGCAGAGCGCGTGGCTCCGGTGCAACTGGGCACCGCCATCCTCCGTCGCACGTCGCTGGCCGAAGCGATCGCGTCCAACCTGCGGATTCCCATCTCGTCGCCGACCGGAGCAGAGCTCGACCTCGTGATCGACGATCACGACAATCCGCCGCTCGACGTCCATGGCATTCGCATGATCTTCGCGCCGCTGCCGTACATCTTCTTCGAGAGTGCCAGCGGCGCGGAGCTTCGCGCGACGTATGGTACCGAGCGTCGTGGACCGATCGTACCCCCTCGGTACGATCTCGAGGCGCTGCGCGACACGGTGAAGGGCATCGCCGCCGCCAGCGCGACGTGGGGTGTTGCGCGTGAGACGCGTGTGGTAGCGGCAGTCGCGCCGCCAAGCGCGCTGTATTCGGCGCCGGGCGCACCGCTCGATGCGAGTGGCTTCGCATTCGCGCGGCGGATTCCCAGCGGATCCGGGCTCACGGCCGTGCGTCTCGATGCTGCCGTACTCGCCCACAGCCGGCTCGACGACGTTCGTATCCTCGACGCCCGGGGACGTCAGGTTCCATATCTCCTCGAGATACTCGAGGAACCGACAGAGCTCGCACTCCCCGCGCTCGAGCCGATTGCCGCCCGCGCGACCGTCGACAGCCGCGTCGTTCCCGATGCCGCGACGCGGACGTGGTATCGCCTGAAGCTTCCGCACGCCGGCCTTCCAGACGCGTCGCTTCGATTGAGCACCAGCGCACGCGTGTTCTCGCGCGACATCGGCGTGATCATGCATGAGCTGCGGCGCGACGCTGCCTCGGACGCCGGCTTCGATCGCGCGACGTCAGCCGCATGGACGCACGATGATCCCGACACGCCCGCGCCCGCACTCGAGCTTTCGCTCGGTGCGCGGTTGCAGACTGATTCGCTCTTCGTGCTGGTGAACGACGGCGACAACCAGAAGATCGCGCTCGCCGATCCGACGCTGCTGTTGCCGTCGTATCGTCTCCGGTTCTTCCGGGAGCCCGGCTCGTCACTGCGGCTGCTCTATGGACACGCCGAGCTTGCAGCGCCGCGCTACGACATGGCCCTCATCGCGCCGCGCCTGCTCGATGCATCCGCTGAAGAAGTGGTCGCCGAATCGGAACGCACAAGCGCGGTGACGTTCGGCCGCATTCCTCGACTCGTGTTCTGGGGAATGCTTGGCGTCGTCGTCGTCGTGCTGCTGCTGCTCATCGCCCGACTCGTGCGCAATAGCCCGACGGTGGCAGAAGACCAGGGGTAGGAGCGGAGCGGTTCTTCGACGCGAACACTTGTACTATGTTCGCTGCGTGACGACCGTGCCCCTCTCTCCATCCGCGCCAGATGCGCGCCGCGTGCTGCCCGGCGGCGCGCGCGGAGCGGTGCTGCTGCTCGCGCTGTGGAGCATTCCCGGCATTCTCGCCGGAGTGGAGACTGTCCTCTTCCAGATGATGGAAGGGCGACACCCGCCACTCGGCCGCGTGCTCATTCAGCAGTGCGCCGGCTGGTGGGCGTGGGCCGCAATGACGCCTGTCGTCTTCATGCTCGCCGAGCGGTGGCCGCTCCGGCGTCCGATGCGCGTCGCAACGCTGGGCGTTCATCTGCTGGGCAGCCTCGTGACGACGCTCGTGCATGGCACCGTGTACAGCCTCGTGAGTCTCGCCCTCGCGACGACGCCTCCGCCGAGCGTCACGGTGGTCATCGTCCGCAGCATGGTGGGATGGCTGCCGATCACGGTGCCGATCTACTTCGGGCTCGTGGCCGTGGCGCACTGGCTCATCCTCGCGCGGCGCGATCGCGAGCGCGAGCAGCGCACGCTCGCTCTCGAGGCGCAGCTTGCCGGAGCGGAGTTACAGGCGCTGCGCATGCAACTGCATCCGCACTTTCTCTTCAACACGCTGAACACCATCGCGATGCTCGTGCGCGAGCAGGACGTCACGGCGTCGGTGAAGCTCATTACGCAGCTCAGCGACGTACTCCGACAGGTGCTGCGCTCCGTGAACACACAGGAAGTTCCGCTCTCCGAGGAGATCGCATTCACGAAGAGCTACCTCGAGATCGAGGAGGTGCGCTTCGCGGATCGCCTGCGCGTCCGATGGATGGTGCCCGACGACGTCGCGCGCGGAAGTGTGCCGCATCTCATCCTGCAGCCGTTGGTCGAGAATGCGCTGCGACACGGCATCGCGCAGCGTGAGGACGCCGGCCTGCTGGAGATCGGCGCGCGGCGCGAGGGCGACCGCCTGCTTGTCTGGGTGAGCGACGACGGGCCTGGGCTCAGCGCGACGTACGCCGCGGGCGATGGCATTGGACTGTCGAACGTACGCGCACGACTCGCCGCCTTGTATCGCGCCGATGCGTCGCTCGCGCTCGAGTCACTGCCGCTCGGTGGCGTGCGCGCGACGCTCTCCATTCCGTGGCATGATGGCTGACGTCGTCGCGCCGGTTCGCGTATTGATCGTCGACGACGAGCCTGTCGCCCGACGTGGAGCGCGGCGGATCGTCGAGGGGCATCGCGGGGTAGTCGTCGTCGGTGAATGCCGTTCGGGTGCAGAGGCCATTCGCTTCATTCAGTCGACACCGCCCGACGTCGTGCTGCTCGACGTGCAGATGCCCGGCGTTGACGGCTTCGGCGTCATCCGCGCCATCGGCGCCGAGCGGTTGCCGGCGATCGTGTTCGTCACGGCGTTCGACGATTTCGCAGTGCGCGCGTTCGAGCATGCAGCGGTGGACTACGTCGTGAAGCCCTTCACTGACGACAGACTCCTGCAGGCCATCGATCGGGCCATCGCTCGCCGAGCGGGTGACCATGCGACGCGAGTGCAGGAGCAGTTGCGGGCGTTGCTCGCCGTTGCTGGCAGCGGTTCAGCACCTCCCGTCGATCCGCCGAAGGAAGCGCCGCTCAACCGACTTCTCGTAAACGTCGGTACGCGCAGCATCGTCGTGCCGCTCGAGGAGGTGACGTGGATTCAAGCAGACGACTATTGCGCCACCGTGTTCGCCGGGGGCCGGAGCTACGTGCTACGCGAGTCGCTCAATGAGCTCGAGCGTCGCCTCGATGCCGCGGCGTTCATTCGCGCCCATCGGTCGGCGATCGTACGCATTGACGCCGTGCAGGCACTCGAGCGCAGTAGCACGGGCGCCATGCAGTGCGTGCTGCGCGACGGAACACGCGTGCCCGTGAGCCGCTCGCGGCGCGACGCGGTGACCTCGACGCTGGGTGACGCCCGGGGATAAACATTTCGATGAAAGGAGCATGTGTCGTTCGACACAGTTCCGGGGTCAACCTCAATGCGCCGCGTCCACTTCCGGCGCATTTCAGCGTGTCGTAGGTTGACGCGCTCGACGTGTCCCTGCCGCTCCCACCCTTCCAATGAAGGAGACGCAGATGTGTGCGCGCGTGTCATCCCCCCGTTGGCTGCTGTCCATCGCCCTCCTCATCCTTGCACTTCCGTCGGCGCTGACAGCGCAGACCGCGTCGGTCACCGGAAAGGTGATAGACCGCGCCACTCGCCAACCGATAGCCGACGCCCAGGTGGTCGTTCCGGGCACGGCCCTCGTCACGCAGTCGAATAGAGAAGGCGACTATCGCCTCTCGAACGTACCGGCCGGCCGAGTGTCGGTGGGTGTGTTCAAGATCGGGTACAAGGCGGTTAGCGATACCGTTCGGCTTCTCGTGGGCCAGACCGCGACGATGAACCTCGAGATGGCGGCGTCGCTCGTCACGCTGTCGGAAGTCGTCGTCACCGGAACCGCCGGCAACCAGGAGCGCCGTGCGCAGTCGGCGCAGGTGGCGTCCGTCAATGCGGCGCAGATCACGAGGGACGCGCCGGTGAGCACCGTCGCCGAGCTGCTGCAGTCGCGCGTCCCGGGCGTCGCCGTCAGCACCAACTCGGGCAGCGCCGGTGCGGCGAAGATCATTCGTATTCGTGGTGCCGCGTCGATCAATCTCTCGAACCAGCCACTGCTCTTCATCGACGGCATTCGCATCAACGAGGGTATCCTCGCGAGCGGACAGTCGGGCCAGTCGTTCGATCGCCTGAATGACATCAACCCGGACGAGATCGAGAGCGTCGAGCTGGTGAAGGGGCCCGCGGCCGCCACGCTGTACGGCGCCGATGCCTCGGCGGGAGTGATCCAGATCATCACGAAGAAGGGGCGTCCCGGCGCGAACCGCTTCTCGCAGTCGCTGCGTCTCGAGGGTGGGGACTCCAAGCTGCAGTGGACACCGCCTGACAACTATGGCCTGTGCAACACGGCCGCTCTCATCGCAACGACGAGCACCAACCCGCTCTGCCGCGGTCAGGCGCTCAATACCCTCGTTCACGACAACCCGCTGCAGCGCGTCGGTGCGTTCCAGACGGGCAAGGATCGGCAGATTGGCTGGAATGGACGCGGTGGTGGCCAGTCATTCGGCTACAACCTCTCCTATGGGTCCGAAGCCACGGCGGGCACGCTGCCGAACAACCAGTTCGAGCGGTACAACGTGCGCTCGAACTTCAATTACATCCCCGATTCGCGCGTCACGATCGAAGCCGGGTTGGGCCTCGCGCAGACGAAGACGGACCTGCCGGACAACGACAACAACATCTTCGGCTGGCTCGGTGGCGCGCTGCTCGGCGACCCGAGAACGCGCAGCGACGCCCTCGCCGCGAGCAACGACGGCTGGTACGGCTTCAATCGCCACTATGCCGCGATCAACGCGCGCGAGCATTCCCTGCTCACGCACCGCGTGACGACGAACCTTTCGGCGAACTACCTGCCCATTCCGTGGTTCACCAACCGCGTGACACTGGGCATGGACTACGCGCAGGACGAGCAGACCGATTTCTCGCCCAAGAACGACAGCACGTGGTACGGCGGTCTCACCGACGGCGGCAGCAACCAGCAGACCAGCCGCGGCGCCGAGCGGTATACCGTGGACTACCTCGGCAATGTGCGTCGCACGTTCGGTGGAACGAGCCAGTGGGAGAGCAATCTCTCCTTCGGACTGCAGGTGATCTCGTCGCGGAACAAGGCGACGCTGGCCACCGGCATCGGGCTCGTGACGAACGACAACCGGTCCGTGAGCTCTGCGGCCACGACGACGGGCGGCGGGACGTTCACGGAGCAGCGAAGCTTCGGTTACCTCGGCCAGCTGCAGCTGGGCTATCAGAACCGCGCGTTCGTGCAATTCGGCGTGCGGGTCGACAAGAATTCTGCGTTCGGCAACACCGCACCGGCGTTCGTGCTGCCCAAGGTGGGCGGAACATGGACGATCTCGGAGGAGCGGTTCTTCAACCCACTCACGAGATACGTGAACACGCTACGCGTCCGTGGCGCATGGGGTTCGACCGGTCGGTCACCTGCGCCAGGTGACGCGCTGACGACACTCGTTGCGACGCCATTCAACATCACGGGCACGACGAACGCCGGCGCCATTCCCGGCAATCCTGGCAACGATAGCCTCAAGGCCGAGCGAGGCGTAGAGTACGAGCTCGGTGCCGACGCGGGCTTCTGGAACGACCGCATCTCCACCGAACTGACGTACTTTCACAAGGTCACAAATGACCTGATCATCGCGAGGCCCATTCCGCCGTCGCTCGGCTTCAACGCCAACCCGTTGGCGAACATCGGGCAGGTGGTGAACAGCGGCCTCGAGATGCAGGTCAGCGTGAATGCGCTGCGCATGCGGAACTTCGAGTGGGACATCCGCGCGAGCGGCAACACGCTTCGCAACGAGTTGACGAGTCTCGGCGGCGTTCCATCCTTCAATCTCGGCAGCCAGAGAAACCGGGCCGTGCAAGGGCAGCAGTTGGGTGTCTTCATGTCGAAGAAGATCCAGACCATCGACGTGGCGAACAGCCGCGTTACGGTCTCCGACACACTCGTGCCGATGGGGAACATCCTGCCGACGTTCGAGTGGAACCTGTCCAACACGTTCACCGTGATGAAGAACCTCCGTATCACCGGGTCGTTCGACTCGAAGCGCGACTTCGAGGTGTTCAACAACACGCAGTTTTTCCGCGAGACGCAGCTGGTCCGCTCGAATCTCAAGCTCGACAAGACCGTGCTGTCGCGCGAGGAATTCCTGCGCCGCTACGGCGACGATACGCCGGGACGTCCGGCCTTCGTCACCACGGCGGGCAACGCGGCGACGGTGAACGACGTGTACGACGCGTTCATCCAGAACGGGGACTTCGTGCGCCTGCGCGAGTTGTCGTTCGCCTACGACGTGCCCGCTCGGCTGCTGAACAACGCCGGTGGCAAGATTCAGGGCCTCACCATCACGCTCGCCATGCAGAACGTGAAGATGTGGACGAGGTACGGTGGTGCGGATCCCGAGGTCGTGTCCAATCCGAATGGCTTGGGCGGCGGCTTCAACCGCGAAGACTTCCTCACGCTTCCGAATGCCCGCAAGACTCTTCTCCGGCTCAGCGTCTCCTTCTAACCATCGCGCGAGGAAATCATGAAGACGATTCGACGCGCGGTCACGCGCACACTCTGCGGCGCCCTGCTCCTCTCGGGGAGCGCGGTGGCCTGCAAGGATAGTTTCCTCCAGGTTACCAATCCGAACCTGATCGACGCCTCGACGGTGGATCCAACGTCGGGTGCGGCGACGCTCGCTCTCTCCGCCCAACAGAACTTCGCCACCGCGATCGGTTGGTTGATCATGTACGGCGCGTGGTTCACCGGTGAGGCGAACGTGTCGGACACCTTCCCGACGCGCAATGAATTCGGGTTCCGCACGATCTCCGATTTGAATGGCTCGTTGAATACCGACGTGTGGCAGCCGCTGTCCCTTGCGGCGTCGTCCACGCAGATCGTGCTCGCGCTCGACCTGCCGAATCCAACGACGAACATCAGTCTCGCTCGGGCGGCGACGTTCCGCGGGTTTGCCGTACTCCAGATGGCGACCGATTTCTGCACCGGCACGCTGTCGTCGGGACCTGGCAAGCCTGGTCCGGAGCTGACGACCGCGCAGATGCTCGACACTGCGATCGTCTGGTTCACGAAGGGCGTGGATGTCGGAAACGCCAACGGAACGACCGATGGAAAGAATCTCGCGAGTGCCTCACTGGTTGGGCGTGCGCGCGCCAAGCTCCAGAAGGGCGACAAGGCTGGTGCGAAGGCAGATGCCGATGCTGTGCCGGCCGGCTTCTCGCTGAACCTTACCTTCGTCGATGACTTGACCAACCGCACGCGCCTATCCAACCGCTTGTGGTCGTTCACCTTCGACCGGGGCTCGATCAGCGTGCCGACGTTCTTCCAGACGACCGATCCGCGCGTGCCCTTCAAGGCGCCGGGCACGCATACGCTGCAACCGCAGGATGCCGTACCGGGCGGATTCTACATTCAGCAGAAGTATCCGGCTTATGCGTCGCCGGTGCGTTTGGCGTCCAAGCTCGAGGCGGATTACATCTCCGCCGAAGCGTCGGCGGATCCGGTGCAGCAGCTTGCGTTGATCAACGCGCGTCGTGCGGCGAACTCGCTGCCGGCGTACACTGGTGCGACAGATGCGGCGAGCGTGATGACCGAGCTGTTCACGCAACGCGCGTTCGAGTTCTACATGGAGGGCAAGCGCATCGGCGACTATCGGCGTTCGCCGGCATCCACCCTGGGCATCGCTGCCACGGGTTCGGCGTACGTCAAGCCGGGCTATGCGCCCGTCGGCTCGCAGAACTGCTATCCGATTCCGCGCGCAGAGCGGGACAACAATGAAGCGATGAAGAAGCCCTGACACAGACATGAATCGTCCCGCATGAGCGACATCTCATGCGGGATCGCATGCGCTATCGGCCGACGGCTGCCGGCGAGAACCACTCCTGTGAGGTACGCTCGCGATTGACAGCCAATGTCATTCGCCGACGCTGAACGACCACTCGCCGCTGCTGGCTGCAGCTCGCAGCATGGGTGACTCGCAGCGCATCGATGTCGCGTAGGATGGGGAAAGTCATTTCCCCATCCGGAGACATCGATGCCCGTCCGCTACCGTTCGCTGCTCGTTCTCGTTGGATTGCACACGCTCTCACAGCGCGGCGCCTCCGCGGCGGTGCTCGAAGCACAGTCTCCGCTGCCGCCTGCCACCGCCGAGCGTTGCTCGCCGGCGAGTGGTGATGCGGCGGCAGCCGTCGCACGTGCATGGCGGGCGGCGGGACTTGATCGCGCGGCGGGACGCATCATCCACACGACGAGCACCGACGTCACGCAGCAGAACTTTCAGTCCGATCGGCCGTATCCGCCCTTCTTCTCGATGATAACGCAGGGCGAGCGGTGGTTCGATCTCACTTCGCGCACCGAGCGTGCACAATCGAGGATGAGTGGCCTTGGCGGCGGCGGCGCGCCAACGATGACCATTCTCGCGAACGAGCAGGCGAGCTTCTTCGTTCGCGATACACTCGTACGCGCGGTGCCTGCGCTCTTTGCGACCAGCGCCGCGTCGCGCGCGATGAGCGCGTGGGCCGTGCTCGCCGATTGGCGCGCTGCGCCGGACGTGAAGGTCGTGTCGCGCTGCGTCTATCGAGAGTACCCGCGGCTCGTCGTCGAGCGCGCCGGCGTCTACGGTCCGGAACGACTGTATCTCGACGTGAAGACCGGCCTCCCGGTGAAGCTCGATCGCGAAGAGTCGCACTATCTCTGGGGCCAGGTGCGGAGCGAGTTCGTGTATCAGACGTGGATCGCCGCCGGCGACCTGATTCGTCCTGGAGCTGTCTTTCATCTCATAGCCGGCGACGTCGACACCGAGCGCGTGGATGGAGACTTCTCGCTCGTTGCGCCCGACAGTGCGCCGTCAATGCGGATGCCCGCCTCCCCGGCGATGAAAGCGGAGTTGGCGATGTTCCTTCAGCCATTGCCGGTGGACACCGAGCGCGTCGGCCGCGACATGATGGTCCTGCGCAACCGCGGCTATCGTCATGGTCTAATGATGCTTCGCGATACCGTATTTCTTCTCGACGCCACGCAAGGCGACGCGCGCGGACGACTCGATTCGGCGTGGATCGCTCGGCTCTATCCGAAGCACAAGGCCGTGGTTGTCGTCGTAACCGATCTCGCGTGGCCGCACATCGCCGGCGTGCGGTACTGGGTATCGCGTGGTGCCACGGTCGTCTCGCACGCGAGCTCGCGCCCGATGCTCGATCGCGTTGTCGCGCGCCGGTGGACGCGTGAGCCCGATGCGCTCGAGTTCGCGCGGCGCACGAGGCCCGTGCAAATGAAGTTCATCGGTGTCAGCGACTCGCTGTCGCTTGCCGGCGGCGCGCTTCGTCTCTATCCGATCGATGGCATCGCCAGCGAGGGTGCGCTCATGGCGTGGTCGCCGAGCGATCGGTCGCTGTGGGCGAGTGACTACATCCAGACCGTGAAGGAGCCGGCACTCTACACCACGGAGGTCGCGCGCGCCGCCGCTCGCGTCGGCATCGAACCCTTGACGTTTGCCGCCGAGCACCTCGGCCCAACCGACTGGCCGACGATCATTCGGCTCTCCTCACCCTGAGTCGATCGAACGCCGCCACGTGTAGACGCGCAGGTACTGTCCGGCTGCTGTGATGATGGCCGGCACTGGACTACCATTGTTCATGTACATGCTCGTCTATCGGCATTGATGGACTCGCTGTCGCTGACACCGGACATCGCGTCGAAGTTCGCTCGGCTCGCCCTGGCGCATGTGGAACGGGAGTATCCGAACAAGCCCGATCACATTCTCAACGGTGCCGACGACCTTCGCAGTCCGCGCTCGCTGCATCCGATCTTCTTCGGCAGCTTTGACTGGCATTCATGCGTGCACGGCTATTGGCTGTTGGCAACGGTGTTGCGGCTGCAGCCCGACATCGCTGAAGCGGATGACATTCGCAAGTTGTTCAGTCGACAATTCACCTTCGCGAACGTCGCCGCCGAGTTCGCGTATCTCGAGCAGCCGTCACGTGGTGGCTTCGAGCGTCCATACGGTTGGGCGTGGCTGTTGATGCTGTCCGCCGAGCTCGCTCGGTACCAGTCGACGGAAGGAAAGTTCTGGAGCACCACACTCAAGCCCCTGGCGGGCGAGTTCGTCAGTCGCTTCACTGGCTTCCTGCCTCGCGCGACGTATCCCGTCCGCGTCGGCACACACTTCAATTCTGCATTTGCCATCGCGCTCGCGCTCGAGTATTCGGATGCGACGCGCGACAAGCGGTTCGGCCGCCTGTTGCGCGGGCGCGCGGTGTCGTGGTTTTCGAATGATGTGGATTGTCAGGCGTGGGAGCCCAGCGGCGATGACTTTCTCTCGTCCGCGCTGATCGAGGCGGAGTGCATGCGTCGCTCGCTCGACGCCGATCTTTTCTCGGCATGGTTAGTACGGTTCTTGCCGCGCATCGAAGCACGCGATCCACTCACGCTCTTCACTCCCGCCACCGTGAGCGATCGCACTGACGGCAGGATCGCTCATCTCGACGGGTTGAATCTCAGCCGAGCATGGTGCTGGCGGTCGATCGCGCGGACGCTGAGTGACGACGATCCGCGTCGTGAGCTGATGGTGAATGCGGCCACGGCGCACATGAACGCGAGCATGCCGCACGTGGCTGGCGACTATGCGGGCGAGCATTGGCTTGCGAGCTTTGCCCTTCTCTCCATGCTGGCTTGACTCATGATTGTGATGGCTCTTCCCGTTGCGCCGATCCTGTTGATGCCGTTCATCATCGTTTTCTTCATCGTCGTCTTTCCGCTTTGGGTGGTCGCGGTGGCGGTGTTGGGTTTGGTGATGTGGCTGTTGCGAGGAATCGATGCGTTATTGAAGACGCGCATGGCGTCTCCCATTTCGAGTGCATTCCACTGGACGCTGAGTTGGGGTGGTCTCGCTGAGCGTCGCGATCGGCCGCGTGAGGGATAGCCCCTGCTGTTTCGTCGTTCCGTCGTTCCCAAACGTTGACTCACACCGCCAGGCAGATAGCGTTCACATCGTGTACATCCCCCGCCTGAACGCCGAGCAGGACATCCCTACCCTTCACGCCTTCATGAACGCGAATCCCTTCGCGACACTCGTGACGGCCACTGGTGGATTGTTCGCCACGCACCTCCCTCTCATTCTCCGCGTAAGCGACGGACCACTCGGCACACTCGAAGGGCATGTCGCCCGAGCGAATGCCCACCACAAGCTGGTTGCCGGTGAGGCAGATGCCCTCGTGATCTTCACCGGCCCACACAGCCACATCACCCCAACCTGGTATCCGTCGAAGATCGAGAACGAGCGTGTGGTGCCGACGTGGAACTACGTCGCCGTTCATGCCTACGGCACCGTGCGCTTTCGTGACGACGCCGAGTTTCTAAGCGCGCACGTTGCGAGACTCACCGAACGCCACGAATCCGCCCGCGGCAGCGACTGGCGAACCGATGACCCACCCGCCGAGTACGTCGCGCAGCAGTTGAAGGCGATCGTCGTAGTGGAGATCGTGATCACCGGGCTCGAAGGCAAGTGGAAGATGAGCCAGAATCGCTCGATGGCCGATGTCGACGGCGTAATCGAAGGCCTCCGTCAATCGGGCGACGCGCAGGACCTCGAAGTCGCTGACACCATGGAGCAGCGTCGAGTCAGGCACGAATGATGTCCCTCGCGTGGCTGGAGCGAGTCTTCGCGCTTCTCCATTAGTTCTCTCGTACGAAGCGGACGTTGCGCACGCGACCCGCCCAGATCCCGAAGGCGAATACCTTGCCTTTGCTGTCACGAAAGAATAGGACCGATCCAATCTCCGGCGCAGCGAAGCCGTCACGGAAGGTCGGACGTAGCGTCGCTTCGCTCGCGGGACGCTGCTTGATGACGAGCATGGTGTCGCGCACCCGCAACTCGACGCGCGTCTCGAGCTCGTCGCTCCAGTATGTCCCCGCGTAGGCCGCCAGCTCCCTCGGAGTCGGAGAGACAGCTGGCACCATGTCGTACAACGCCGTGTCGCTTCCAGTGATCACAGTGGCGTACTTCACCTTGCCACTCTCGAGATGGTAGGCCAGCTCGCCGAGTCCCTGAACACGGAAGCGATCGGCGCCGAGCGGCACGAAGGTGACGTTCGCTGGCTGAACGGACGCGAGTTTTCCATCTCGCACCACGGTGCGTATCACCTGCTGAGTGTTCGACTCGCGAAAGAGTCCGGCGTAGCGTTCGAGATCTGTCGCTGCCGCTGACTCTCCTGTCTGCGCCACCCGTACTGGCCGCGCGAGCAGCAGATTCGTCGCGACGTTTCCGAAATTGGTGGGATTCGCTCCGCCCGCGTTGCAGAACACGGCCACGCTCAGCTTCTGATCCGGATACCGTGCAAGCCATGTGCGATAGCCGGCCGTCGAGCCGCCATGCGTCACTTCGCGAATGCCGTCCTGGCTGCTGACGCTGACGCCAAGTGCGTAGGTGATCGGCTTCTTGCTGTTGAGGATCATCGGCGTCTGCATCGTCGCGACGAGCGACGCGCCGCCTGGCAGCACACTCGGGTTGTCGAGAAATGCGTTCCACTTGAGCATGTCGCCGACCGTAGTCAGCAGACCGCCGTTGCCATACACGTTCGTGAACGGCATGTCGGTATTGAATCCACGCTGTGGATTGCCGTTGTAGGCCGTAGCGCGATTTTTCACGATGCGCGTGAAGTCGTCGCGCCACTGCGTGTTCGTCATGCCGAGTGGCTTGAACAGGCGCTCGTCGCTCACCTTGGCCAGCGATTGTCCCGTGACGCGCTGGACGATGATCGCCGTGAGCGCATAGCCCGTGTTGCTGTAGAGATACTCCGCGCCCGGATCGAAGTTGAGCGCTTTCTGCCGAGACACGAGGTCGAGGATGGTCGCAAGCGTGTGCACTTGCGTGCCCGGCCCCATCCCCTTGAGCCCCAGTAGTCCCCACTGGTCGCGCAGCCCGCTCGTGTGCGTGAGCAGGTTTCGGATGGTGATCTTCTTGCCGAAGTTCGGCACCTCGGGGAGATATTTCCTGATGTCGTCGTCGAGCGAGAGCTTGCCGTCCTGCGCCAGCAGCACGACAGTTGCCGCGGTGAACTGCTTCGCCACCGACCCACTCTCGAAGATCGTCTCAGCCGTATTCGGCACGCCGTACTCGAGGTTCGCCATACCGTACGCGCGTGTCAGCACTGGCTGGCCGGCCTGACTGATCCCGATGGCACACCCCGGTGCTTCACGTCCGCCGAGTGCAGCGAATGCGCGGTCGATTCGCGAGACGACGCTGTCAGGGAGTGCCGTGATGCCTGCCTGCTGGGCGCTCAGCATCACAGGAAGACACATACCAACGACTGCGACGAGAGGCGCTATTCGATACCGCATCGGGGAGACTCCAGATCCAGGGAATGTTGCGAACGTACGTGCTCACGGAAGCGGGGCAAGTCTGTCGACTATTGTCCTGACGCGGCGATTTCGCTGAGTGCAGCGGCGTCGGTGACGATGTATCTCCCTTCGCCGTGCGATTCGATGACCGCGCGATCGCGCAGCGTGCGCAGCCCCCGGACCACCAACTCGCGCACTGTCCCAATCTCCTCAGCCACCTGTAATTGCGTGCCGCCCAGGCTGAACGAGCGTCCGTTCGCCGACGCGGCGCGCCGGACGATCAGCGTGGCGAGACGGCCGAGTGTGGAGTGACCGGTCTGCTGGTCGAGTCGTTCGACGAGTAGCCGCACGCGCCCGGCGAGCCGTGAGAGAAGAGCGAGTGCGAGCTCGGGGTCCGCGCGGACTGTGGCGAGCACCGTTTCCCTGCTCAGCACCAGGCATCGTGTCGGTTCGGCGGCAATTGCTGTTGCGGGGTAGGTCGTTCCCTCGAACAGCGGCACTTCGCCAAGACTTCCACCGGCGGTCTCGACGTGAAGCACATATGCGCGACCGGCTTCGCCGCGCATGACGCGGACGCGTCCCTCGAGCACGATGTAGAGGGCGTCTGCCGGGGAGCCAGCGAGATAGAGTACTTCGTCGGCGGAGTAGTTGCGGGTCGAGCCACGCGCCATCAGCGCAGCGCGACTGGAGTCCGGGAGTACGTCGAGCACCCACGACTCTGTTGTCGATGGGACTTTGGTCCCTGCGTTCAGGCGTGCACTCATTCAGTCTTCACCACGCGCCGACACGCGGCGCATCGTTGCATCAGGTTCGCTCAGTCCCGAGGCTACATCCATGAGAGCTCATCTCGCCGCGTTGTCACTCCTGGCGACGTTCGCACTGCCGAGCAGCGCGAGTGCGCAGGACTCCAGCTTCGCGGCCATGCAGAAGCGTGGCAAGGTCGCGATGGGCGTGGATCAGTATACGTCGATTCACAAGTTCGACGATCTCGCTGACGGTGGGAGGATCGAGCTCCAGCGCGACCGCGATGATGTCGTGGGCACGCGTGCGATCCGCGAGCACCTGAAGGCGATCTCGGCGGCGTTCTCACAGGGCGACTTCAGTACGCCGGCGTTCGTTCACATGCGGGATGTGCCGGGGACGAAAGTGATGGCTGCTCGGCGTGGTGTGATTCGGTATGAGTTTCGGGAGCTGCCGCGTGGGGGCGAGTTGCGGATTACGACTGGCGATTCTGTGGCGCGTATTGCGGTGCATCAGTTTCTCGCGTTTCAGCGGTCGGATCACAACGCAGCTGGGCATGAAATGCACAAACCCTAACGTGCGGCGATGTCGATGCGGCGTACGGCGCGCCGTGCGGAGTGAGGCGCGCGGCGTGTTGCGATTCGTGTTGCGGCGATCCGACGATTCGTGTCCGCCCATGAGGCAACAGTTCGCATTTCTTATAGCGTGACGCGAAACGCCCTGTAGTTCTGTAGTCGAATGCTTCCCACCCACCCGACGTGAAGCCGTCAGAGGCTAACGTGGGAGGGCGCGCGCGTTCGTGGAGACGGTGTCTGAGCGCGCTCGCCCTCACTACGTCGGCCAGTAGTGGGTTGAGCGCGAAGTCCGCCGTCGGAACGAATGCGCGCGACCGACCCGCGCGCACACGCCCAATGACTAAGGCACAATAGCTACTTTGCTTTCCTTGCTGCCGTACTTCTGAAACCAACTCCGCATATAAAGCTGCGTACGAAGAAAGTTCGACGGCTTCGACGACGTCCCATGCCACTCGTCATTGAAGCGGATCATCGCCGTCGGAATCTTCCGCAACTTGAGTGCGCGATAGAACTGCTCCGTCTGTTCCATCGGCGTGCGCAGATCATTGACGCCCGTCATCAACATCGTCGGCGTCGTCACATTGCCGACGTACATCAAGGGCGAGCGCCGCAGGTGCTCGCTCGGATCCTGCCACGGAAGCTTCTCGAAGTTGTAGTACCATGACGCACCATCCGTCGTGCCGACGAAGCTCACCCAGTTGATCACCGGACAGTTCGACGACGCCGCCGCGAAGCGATTCGTGTGGCCCACGATCCACGCCGTCAACACGCCACCGCCGCTGCAGCCATACACGAAGAGGTTCTTCGTGTCGACATACCCGCGGCCGATCACCGTATCGACGGCCGCCATCAGGTCATCGAAGTCCTTGCCCGGATACGCATTCTTGATCGCATTGCCGAACGCGCTGCCGTAGCCCGTGCTGCCACGCGGATTCGTGTACAGCGACACATACCCGTTCGCGGCCTGATCCTGGCGCACGAAGCTGAACCCGAGGTTGTACATGGAGTGCGGGCCTCCATGGATGTCGAGAATCAGCGGATACTTCCGGCTCGGATCGAAGCCGGGTGGCTTCACGATCCAGCCCTGAATCTTCATCCCGTCCTTCGACGTGTACCAGATCTCTTCGGTGGTTCCGAGCTGCTTGCCCATCAACACGTCGTCATTGACGTCGGTGAGCCACTTGATCGCGGCCGGCGTGTGGACGTTGAGCGCAACGACATCCGGTGAATGCGACGCCGTACTCATCACGCCCACGGCGCTGCCATTCGGATTGATCGACGTCACCGTCAGCACCTGCTTCCCTGACGTTACTGGCTTCACCTCACCCGTCATCGATGCCACGTACAGATTGCGCGCCCCTTCACTCTCGGCGTTGAAGTAGATGCTCGTGCCCTCCTTGCTCCACGTGAGGTCGGATGGCGTGCGGTCCCACTTCGGCAGGAGCAGCTTCGAGCCCGTTCCGTCAGCGCTCATGAGGTAGAGCTTAGCGTCGGTCCAGGTGTCGCTCGTGGAATCGTAGCCCGTGTAGGCGATCCACTTTCCGTCCGGCGACGGCGTCGGATTGCCGTCGGGGCCCTTGCGAGTCGTCAGCTGCTTGATGTCGCCCGAGGCGACGTCGATGCGATAGATATCCGACTCTCGCCACGCATACTCCGCATTCTCGATGCGCAGTCCGCTGAACACGATCGACTTGCCATCGGGCATCCAGCGCGGCGCGCCATGGTTGAACGCACCACTCGTGATTTGGCGCGGCGTGCCGCCATTGTCGGCCGAGAGGATGAAGATGTGCGCGTTGCCATCTTCGATGAAGCCTTGGCGGTCGGCGCGGTAGTTGAGCTTCTGCACGATGCGCGGCGCTTCCGTCCACTTCGCGCCCTTGGGCGGCGTCGGCATGTCGATGCGCCAGTCGTTCTTGGCTGGCACCTGCATCGAGAACGCGAGCCACTTCGCATCGGGCGACCACTCGATGTTGGTTGGATTCTCCGTCAGGTGCGTGAGCTGCGTGACGGCGCCTTCAGCGTCCATCCATCGCACGAAGATCTGTGTTCCAGGAGGCGCTCCCGCAGATCCGGGGGCGCCAGTCGTCGGCGGAGCGGATGGCGTGGCGGTATACGCAATGCGCAAACCGTCCGGCGCCCACTTCGGACTCGAGCCGTTGACGAGGAAGCGTGCGCGGGTGCCGTCGGCGTTCATGATCCACAGCGACGACTCCCACTTGTCGTTCATCTTGTCGATCCACCGGCGCGTGAAGACGACCTGCTTGCCGTCCGGGGAGAGCTGCGGATCCTGGACGTCCTCCCAGTCGAGGTAGTCCTGGATGGTGAGGCGGTCGCTGCGCTTCTGCGGAGTCGCAGCCTGCGCGCGAAGCAGGGAGGGCGCGAGCAGCATCGCTCCGCTGACGAGGACGAGGAGTCGAGACGAGTGGCGCACGGAACCTCCAGGCGGGACTGGGTGGTGAATTCTCTTCCCGAAACGGTGCAGAATGCCGGGGGGAGGCGCCAGAGGGGCCACATAGGGAAAAATGCTCGCTCCGCGCATCATCCGGCGGTATCTTCGCGAGTCCTCCTTCCGCCACACGTTTACGCGTGGGGAGGGGTTCGTCGCCCCGTTTACCAGGATATGTCCGAAGTCTCCGACCACGATCCGTCTCTCGCCGGCTCCGATCTACGCGCGCAACTCTCGCTGTCGCTGGGCGCCGCGTATTTGATCCTGCGCGAGTTGGAGAGCGGCGGGGTGTCGCGCGTATTCGTGGCGCACGACGAGGCGCTTGATCGCGACGTCGTAATCAAGGTCCTGCCGTCGGACCTCACGCGCGAGCTCTCGGCCGATCGCTTCGAGCGCGAGATGCGCATTCTCGCGTCGCTCGATGAACCGCACGCCGTACCGATCCTCTCGGCCGCGCATACGTCGGGAGAGCTGTTCTACTACATCATGCCGTACGTCAACGGCGAGTCGCTGCGGCAGAAGCTGCAGCACGGGCCCGTCGGCTTCGACGAAAGCGTCAGCGTGCTGCGCGACGTCGCTCGCGCACTCGACTACGTGCATGCGAAGGGCATCGTTCACCGGAATCTCAAGCCGGAGAAGGTCATTGTGCTGAAGCACGGTGCGGTCGTCACCGACTTCGGCGTTGCGCACGCGCTCGAGCTGTCCATCACTCCCGACACCGGCGAGATGGGCACGCTCGTCGATACGGCGGAAGACGCGCTCGGCTACATGGCGCCAGAGCAGGTGGCGGGTGATTCGAGTGCCGATCATCGCGTCGACATCTACGCCTGGGGCGTGATGGCGCATGAGCTTTTGTTCGAGGCGCATCCCTTCCTTCTGCCGACGCCTGACGACGAGCCCGCGCACGGGGCCACCGTCGACACGCCGCCGGTGGTGCTGTACAAGCGATATGGTGTGCCGGAGCAGCTCGCGGTGCTCGTCATGCGCTGCCTCGAGCGCGACCCCGCCGCTCGTCCGGCGGATGCCGCCGAGTTGTTGACGGTGCTCGATCGCATCCCGGTGCGGGCGGCAGCGCTGGCCATCGAGAGCGAGAGCTCGGCACGGTGGATCGGCGCGTCGATCGTCGCTGGCCTCGTGTTGTTCGTGCTCAGCGCCGTGGGTGTGTGGCGCATGCAGTCGTCGGAGGCGAAACTGCCGCCGCTCATCGCCGTGCTGCCGTTCGAGACCGGCGGTGTCGTCAACGACTCGCTGTTCGCGTCGGGACTCGGCGATGGAATCAACGGAAAGCTGAGCCTCGTGTCGGGGCTGCGTGTCATCGACCGCAAGAGTGTGTTGACCATTCCGGATGCTGCACGCGAGCCGCTCCAAGCGGGACGCGCCCTTGGCGCCGACTACGTACTCGGCGGAACGGTTCGCTGGATTCGTGACGGGAAGGGCGTGCTCCGTGCGCGAGTGACTCCAGTGCTGCTTCGCGTGTCCGACAGCACGGGCAATTGGCGCGGCGAGCCGGAGATGGCGACGCTGGTGGATCCATTCACCGTTCAGACGAACGTCGCGGAGAAGGTTGCCCAGCTGCTTGGCGTCGTCTTGCAACCTCGCGAGAAAGAGGCGATGGCCGTTCGCCCTACGCGCGACACGGCGGCGTACTGGGCGTTCACGCGAGGCAACAAGCTCTATCGCTTGAACCTGTCGCATCTGCGTCCTGACTACTCGGACGCGCTACGCGAGTTCGAGCGTGCCTATAAGCTCGATCCGCTTTATGCCGACGCACTCGGCAGCGCGGCAGCGTCATTGGCGCGGATGGATCAGGTGGCAGGAACGGTGACGCATGCCGACTCGGTGACCACGCTTGCGTATCGCGCCCTTGCGCGAACGCGCGGGCACGCACGAGCGCTCGTGGCGCTCTCGCTCATTGCGCTGGCGGAGGATCGCCCGGACGACGCCCAGGCATGGGTCGAGCGCGCCGTCAGTGCGTATCCGTCGAGCATTGAAGCGCTCGAGCTCCGCGCGATGGTTCAACCCATCGTCGGCGACTCCGTCGGCACCTGGCGTGACATCGAGCGTCTCGCGGCGCTCGGCCCTCGCTCGGCCGATGCGCTCGTGGCTGCGTCAACCGGTGCGCAGCAGCTGCGCCGATTCAAGGATGCCGGTGACTTGCTGCAGCGCGCTCGCGTGCTCGAACCCGATCGCACGGATCTCATCCTTCGCGCGGCAATGCTCGCGCGCGCGGATGGCGACTTTCCCGCTGTGGCGCGCGGCGTGCGCGCGTATCGCCTGCGTGGCGGCGCGATCGGTCCGTCGGAGCTCACACTGCTCCGTGTCGGCGATCCGTCGATGCAGAAGGAGCTCGCCAATGCTTCGCCGAACATGTATGGAGTGAAGACGCGTGCCGACAGCTTCGAGTTCTACTCCGAGAAGGCGCAGCTCTTTCTTGCGCTGCGCAACCGCGATCGCGCTCGCGCGCTGCTCGATTCGTCCGCCGACGTGTTGCGGCAGCTCCTCGCGGATTCCACGTTGGCAACGTCGGAGTTGAGGAAGTACGCGGAGCTGATGGCGTGGACCGATGCGGCGCGTGGCGAGCGCGCCCGCGCCCTTGCGGCGATGAACGACGTCACGCGAACGCCGATTGGACAGCAGTGGCCGAATGGGCAATTCGCTGCATTCACAGCGTGCAACGGCGCGGAGATCTATGGGTTTCTCGACATCGTGGATCTCATGCTGCCGCAGCTGAGACGCTGTCTCACATTACCTGGCGGTCATGCGACGAGTGCCTTCTTTGCCGAACCGGCACTGGCGAGACACATGAACGACCCGCGCGTGCGAGCGTTGCTCGCTGAGCTCGAACTCGAGTTAGGCCGCACGATATGAAACCTGATGACGACGGGCGTACGGCGAAGCTGCTCGGCAATGTGATCGTGGTGCTTCTTGTCGTCTTGCTGGCCGGCGGGGTTGGGTACTGGTTCACGATGTAATGGAAGGCGCCGCTCATCGACGGCGTTGAAGACAAGTCGCAGAACTGGAAGTATTCGCGATGATTTCCGAGTAATGTCACCATGCCTCTCATCGAGCAACTCCGACGCCTGTGGGCGCACGCAGCATGGGCCGATCAAGCCTTCCTCGCCGAGCTGGAGCGACTCTCCGCCGTTCCTCCAATCGTGCTACGCGAGTACGCCCACATCCTCGGCGCCGAGGAAGTCTGGCTCGCTCGCCTCGAAATGCGGCCCAGCAGGACGCAAGTGTGGCCTGAGCTCACGCTACCGGCGGTCGCAGAATTGGCGCGTGATACGCGAGAGGGATACGAACGCTACCTGGCCAAATTGAGCGAGCCGGACCTCGACCAGAGCGTTGCCTACCGCAACAGCGCTGGACAGGAATTCACGACGAGCATCGTGGACATCCTCTTTCAGGTCGTGCTGCATGGGCAGTATCACCGCGGGAAGGTGAACGTCCACCTTCGACAGGCCGAGCTGTCGCCGGTTCCGGCAGACTTCATCGCGTTCGTGCGCGGCACTCCGGCGGCGACGACAGTTCTGCCGCCGCTGCCGACGGAGGCTGTGCGCAGTACCGCCTGATGAATTTCGAGGAAGTGCCTGTCTGTCCAAACTGGCGGTTTCCGCATAACGGCATCGGATGAGGCGGAACGACAACTAATTCTTTTTTGGGACTTGAACGGATTGAACGGAAAACTGCACGGACACGGCGTTGGTCGACGCTGTGTTTGCGACGCTCTTCAACTCATCGGCGATCGGAACCGCCATGACATTTGAGCTTCCGCTACGGACCCGGACAAACGGCAATGGCGCAGTGCGAACTACCGCTTCGCGCGGACGAGCGACTCGAATGCAGCGTAGCCGTGTAGCGAATCGAGCGCGCTCGTATAGTGCCAGCCCTGCATCTGCTGCCCCTCTCGATTCGCCTGCTGTAGCAGCTGCACCGCGAGATCGCGTTCGCCGAGCGCCCCCGTGATCGCCGCACGCCAGAAGGTGTGTTCACCATGCAGCCACGGGCGCGCGAGCGCGCCCAGTGAATCGGCGGCAGCTTGCGCGCGAGCGCGATCGCCGCGCGCAAGCCGAGCCAGCGCGAGATAGCCAGCGGCGTCGATGCGAGTGGTGTCGCGCGCTACGACCGCGAACCGCACGATCGCGCTGTCGGGCATCCCGCTCGCCAACATCACGAGCCCCTCGCGAAATTGGCGATCACGTGTCGCCGCCGGCGCACGATGTTCGGCGATCCACGCACGCGCCATTGCGAGCAATTGCGTCGCCGTGCTCGCGTCGCCGTGCGCTCGAAATTCCTGCGCGCCAGTCACGACGCTCACCAAGGCGATTCCCGACGAGTCCCGACTTCCACGCAGCATCGTATCCGCGAGAGCGATCGCGTCCGCGCCGCGCGCGAGTCCCGCGTATGCACGAAGCACTCTTCCGCGGAACAGGCCGACGTCGGGAAACCACGTCTGGTTGTCGACCAGCTCACGCAGTTCGCGATCGTGCGCTCCCGCTTCGTGATACGCCTCGGTGAGAATCAGCGTGTGCCCGCGCACCGCGAAGCCGCCGATGAGGCGATATGCCGGGCCGGCGAGTTCCAGCGCAGGCACCGCCACGTCGGGCCGAAGGAGCCAGACAGCGGTTTCCCCCGCCAGCTCGAGGGCGAGTGCGCTGGAGTCGCGCGCGATGAGTTGCTGCTGCGCGCGAAGCTGTGCGGCGATGTCACCGTTCAGCTCCCCCTTCATGTAGTCCAGCTGGAGACGTTCCGTGGCGCTCAACCCGAGCGGCAGTCGTTCGATCCGTCGCGCCACCGTGTCGGCGCGCGCGTATTCACCAGCATTGAGATACTGCCGCGCGAGCAGTTGATAGGCTCGCGTGTAGTTGCTGTCGATTGCGATGGCGCGCTCGAAGAACAGCCGCGATCCCATGTTGTCGGCGTGCACGGCAAATCGCTCGAACCCTGCCGCGAACTGCTGATACGCGGCGTACTTGGGTGCCCTCGTACCCTCCGGAAGGATGGCGAGCCCCTTGTCCCGATTGCCGAGTGCGCCGAGGAGACGATCCCTTAACGCGTCGATGATGGCGAGCGGATCGGATGCCAATCCGGTGGCAGGATCCAGAGTAACCACGGCCTTGCCCGTGCGCACGTCGGTCACCTGCGCCTGCAGCACAAGCGAATCGCCACGGAGCACGACGGTACCCGAGACCAGCAAGCCCGCATGCGTCGCATCGGAGAGACCCTTGAGGCGAGCGGCCGCGCCTGCTGTCGTATCTCGCATCGACATGAGCACTGTCATCGACGGCACGACGTCCATCGAGCCAACCTGTGCGACGGCGAGTGTCAGGCGGTCCGCCGCCATTCGCCCGACGTTGTCGAGCTTCGCATCCCCGGTGAGATTCTCGAACGGAGCGACGAGCAGACGCGCTGTCTTCGTGGCGACAGGCGGCGTGCGACCGAACGCCCACCACGCGCTGCTCGCCACGACCATCGTGCCAAGAGCGAGCGCGTAGACCTTCGACGAAAACGTCCTTCGCTTCGCGACGTGCGACTGATCCACAGCGACGACGGATTCGAGATCCGGAGACGCGGGCGCCTCAGCCGGAAGCGCATCGCCATTTTGCAACGCCACCGGCACGATCGGCGCGACTCTCGACGCTTTGGGCTGCGAGCGCAACCGCGCCGCCAGCGCCACAACCGCCGGGTCGGGCGCCGAATCAAGTTCCTCGCGGAGCAGCGATTCGTGGATCGCTGCATGGCGAAGCGCCGCCGCGGGATCTCCCGCCGCCGCCAGCGCACGCATGAGCCCAATCGCCACTCGGCCGTTCAGCGGCTCTGCTGCCGCAAGCCGATGCCACCAACTGACCGCCTCGGCAAACGCTCCGCGCGACGCGGAGTCCGTCGCGAGTCGCTCGAGCGCTCCGCCAAAGTCACGCTCGAGACGACTCCGCTGCTCGGCCACCCATTGTTCGAACGTCGGCGCGGCGCTCAGGTGGTAACCGTCGAGGAACGGCCCGCCATAGGCGCTCACTGCCTCCGCGAGCTCCCCGCGCGCGAGGCAGTCGCTGAAACGCGCGATGTCGCTCGAGACAACCTCCGGATTCAGGCGGAGCTCTGACGTTCCGGTGAGGAGCTCGACATCGCCGACGCGCGGCCGCATGGCGTGCAGCGTCTGTCGTAGCGCGCCGCGAGCGCGCTCGGAGTCGCTCTCCGGCCAGACGAAGGCGATGAGTGCATCTCGACTCATCCCTCGCGCTCCCGCGACAGCCAGAAGTGCCAGCAACGCCAACGACTTACGTTGCGCCCCCATCGCGTCGATCGGCACTCCGTCGCGCTCGAGCGCGAGCCCGCCAAGCACCCGGAGGAACAACACTGGTGTCACCTCACGGTGCGCTGACGAAGAACTGACGCTCATCGACGGGGGCCGAGCCTAGATAGGGCGCGTGAGCACTGGCTGCTCCATCCATCACCCTATTGGCTGCAAAAAGGAGTCATATGTTCAGACGTCACAAGGTAACCTCCGCCATCGCCTCGCTCGCTGTCGGCGCGAGCGTCTTCTTCGCCTGCTCCGATTCCACGTCGCCAGACCTGGGCGGCACGATCTTCGGTGCGAGCAGTGCAATGGCCACCGGCTCCGGCCGAGCCTACATCACCCTGGATCGTGCCGGCAAGCCGACCGAGCTCGGAATCGCGCTCACCGAGGCTGCCCTGGTCGGCTTGCCGACCGCCATCACCGAGTACGCCTTTGCGCTTCCGGCCGAAGCCTCGGCGACGCCATACAAGATCGCCGCGATCAACTGGCAGCCGACGGGGCATCCGCCGATGAACATCTTCACCGTCCCGCACTTCGACGTGCACTTCTACACGATTACCACGGCCGAGCGGGACGCCATCAGCCCGGCGGATCCGCAGTTCGGGGCGAAGATGTTTCGCGCTCCCTCAGCGGCAATGCTGCCAACCGGTTACACGCCGGACGCCCAAGGCATTCCGCGCATGGGCCTCCACTGGGCCGATCCGACGGGACCCGAGTTCAACGGTCAGGCGTTCGGGAAGACGTTCATCTACGGCTCATACGACGGCAACCTCATCTTCGCGGAGCCGATGCTGACGAAGGCATATCTGGAGTCGAAGCCTGCCGCGGTGGCGACCCCGGTGAAGGTTCCTGCACAGTACGCGGCGGCCGGCTACCAGCCGACGTCGTACACCGTGTCGTACGACGTCGCTGCGAAGGAATATCGGGTTGCGCTGACCGGCCTCACGCTGCGATAGGAACATCATCGCAATCGAGGCACCGGGAGTTCGGCGAATTCTCGGTCGTTGCTCCCGGTGCCTCGTATCGGAACCTCTCTAACTGAGCGCGCGCCGCAGGTTCTGCGCGCTCAGACGCATCGCGTCGAGCGAACCGGTCGTCGGCGCCGTGTCCTGCTCGATGAAATAGTGTTCGAGCCCCGCATCCGCCGCGCGTTCGAAGATGGGCCGATAGTTGATGTCGCCCATGCCAACGGGAACGATCTTCGCGGCGCGTTGCCGCTCGGCCTGCGTCTTCATCGACGTCACGGTCGCGAGGCCGGCCATGTCCTTCACGTGCCACAGCGGAAACCGGCGCGGGTGCTGAGCAAAGAGCTCGAACGCGGGATGTCCCGCGACCGTCGACCACCCGATGTCCAACTCCATCACGACGAGCTCCGGATCGATGTTCGCGAAGAGGACTTCGTAGGGCGTCGTCGCGCTGTCGGCGAACGGCTCGAACTCGTTCGTATGGTTGTGAATCAGGACCTTCACTCCGTACGGCTTTCCAGCGGCGCCGATTTGATTGTACAGCTCTGCCTGACGCTTGACGCTATCCACGGTCGCCGGTGGTGTGGTGGGGCGTCCACCCGCGCCACCCGGAGGCGCACCACCGGGTGCACCAGCTGCTCCGGGGCGTGCTCCCGGAGGACCACCACCTGGGCCACCTGGGCCACGCGCCGCAGCGTAGCGATGACCCATCTGCTGATAGCCGGCAAGTTGACGCTCGAGCTCCGGGCCAGCGCTCAGCGCCACATGCGTGCTCGTCGCCGAGAGTCCAACGCGATCGAGCACGGCGCGGACCTGTGCTGGCGAGAGGGTCGCATAGCTCGTCGTCTCGACTTCCCTGTATCCCGCCGCCGCGACCTGCGCGAGAGTGCCTTCGAAATCCTTCTCGATCTGGTCACGAACGGTAAAGAGCTCGAGGCCCATGCGATCCGCCCACATCGCCGGCGTCCGCGATGGAACCGCGGCGCTTGCCGTCGCGGCACCCATGCGCGCGCATCCGCCGAGTGCGATGGCGCCTGCGAGTCCGGCGACGCTCTTCACGAACGTCCGGCGATTCACATCTTCTGCTTCGGTCCAGTTGCTCATGATCTGTTCTCCGGATGAGGCGCTCATTTCCTTGACTGGTATTCCGCGAGCTTGTCCGTGTACGCCGACTCGAGCTTCATGATCGCGATGGCGCGCACCAGACTCTTCGCGCTCGCCGGATCCGCCCAACCGGCGTCGATCGCAGTCGTGATCTTCTGAACCATTGCGGGATTCCCACGACCACCTCGGGCAGCGCGATTCAACTGCGCGAGGACAGCGAAAGCGAGTACGCGCTTGTTGTCGTCGCCGCTGCGTGTGAGCTCGATGAACTGGTCCACCTGTTGCCCCCGAGCGCGGTCACCGACGAATCGGCGCCACGCCGTCTCGACGTCCGCGTTGGCGCCGTCCGCCGGATTCACCTGCGACACGACATCGACGACTGCCTGAAAGTCATTCGGGTCGGTGAGGCGTGCGACGGATGCCAACGCCATGGCGCGTGTCGCGCCGGGCAACGTCTTGTCGAGGGCCGCGCGCCGCAGCAGCGGAGATGCCGACGCTGGCAACATCGATTGCGCGCTCACCAGCTCGGCGACACCGGCGTGGAGTGCGGCGCTACGGGCATCGAGCTCTGCAAGTGTGGTGACGAGCTCCTCGTCGACCTGTTGGCTGCCGATCAGCGCCTCGATCACCGCAGCACGCTGGGCGCTCCTCTCGGTGGTGAGGGCCGCCATCAACCGCGTCGAGCCGGGCGGAAGTACGCCGTTCAGGGACAGATCGTCGGCGAGCGCCGTGAATGCCGGTCCGGACGAGCTGACCAACGCTTCGACGAGCACGGGGCGGATCGTGAGGCTCTGCGACCATCCCTGCGGTGCGTAGTAGGGTCCGACCGTCGACGGATGCGTCGTCCACCACTCACCGAGCCAGATGGCTTCCACGTTGTAGAGGCGTGCAAGCGCGGCGAGCAGTGGACGTCGCGCGTCGGCGGTCGTCGCCTTGCTCGCCCTGCCGATCAATGCGGCGACGGTCTGCGGGCTGTGCATCCGCTCGAGCGCGTGCAATGCTCCAGTCCGTGCGGCAGGCGCGCCCGTATCGAGCGCGCGGAGCGCGGCGTCACGTGCGTCGAGCGCCACGAGCGCATTCATCGCCAGATGCGCGATCACCGGATCGGCACTGCCCATCAGCGGCGCGATGGCCTCGGCCGAATTGATCGCACCGAGACGGACGAGACTCGTGATCGCCTGCACTTTGACATCGGGATCCGCGTCGGCCAACGCGGTCACGAACATCGCCGGCGACAGTCCCATCGTCTGATCGCGACGGTCCGTCAACGCGCGGAGCGCCGACTCGCGCAGTGCCGGAGTCTGTGCCGCGCGCTGCAACGCGCCATGCGATGCAACGCCGTCGAGCTGGGCAAGCGTGAACATCGCCGCGACGCGCACATACGCTGGCTGCCGGGCGTCCGAGATCAATTGATCGAGGCCGCGTGTGACCGCGGCCGACGGACCACGGCGCAGCAACTCGCGCTGCGCCTGGAGACGATGCTCCGCATTCGCCGACGTGAGCACCGTGAGCAGGTCGCTCGCAGTGGCACCAGCGATTTTGGGTGCTGTGGCCGCCGGCTTCCCCGTGTAGCTGATGCGGAGGATATAGCCCACGGAGTCGCCGATGAAGCGGAACATGCCACCGGAGAGGCTCGAGACATACATGTTCGAGCGCCCATCCATCGCCATGTCCGTGGGGTGCGGAACGGTGAGAAAGTCCTCCTGCTTCGGGACGTACGACGCCCCCTTTCGCACCATCGGGTGGCGATAGATGCGATTCAGCGTCCAGTCGCCGGAGTAGAACATGTCATTCGCGTCGGCCGGAAAGCCGGCGTCCTGCAGCCACAAGCCGCCCGTTCCAGCACCCGGACCGTAGTCGAAGATCGAAGGCATATGTTCCGACGCGAAATGCTGGAACAGCGACGGATAGCCCATGTTGGCGCCTGACGGGAGATAGTGCATGCGCGTATCCCATCCACCACCGTCGTTCGTGTTGTCGCGAGCGAAGACGTGGAGGAACGGATCGATACCGAGGTCGTAGATGTTGCGCGTGCCTTCCGCATACATCTCGAGGCCGGAGCCGTCGGTGCGCACGCGGGCGACACCGCCGCCGTGATGCGCGAGCTCGATGCCATCTCGACCCACCGCCTTCACGAAACCGTAGTCGCCGACGGCGATGTAGATCCAGCCGTCGATGCCGAGTGTGATGCCATTGGTACTGTGGTCGGCGCTGCGGAAGTCGAGGCTCGCGGCGCTGATGCCGCGCACGAGATCGACAGAGCGGTCGGCGATGCCGTCACCGTTGTCGTCATAGTACGCGGAGAGGTTTGGCGGGTGCAGCACGTACAGGACTTTTCCATCCCAGACGAGACCGCGCGGGCTGTCCACGTCGGCGAACAACGTGTACCGGTCGGCGCGGCCGTCGCCATTCTCGTCGACGAGGCGCACTACACGTCCGCGACCCTTCACGAAATCCTGCGCGAGATTGGGATCGGTGCCCACGAAGACGATGCCATCGAGTGTCGCCGACACGCACGTGGGATACTCCGCGAACGGCGGCTCGGCGAACAGGGTGACCTTGTAGCCGTCGAGCGCCTTGACCTCGTCCTGCAGCTTTTTCTCGTAGACCGGATTCGGAATCACCGGTCCTGAGGGCGCAAGTTTCGCGGGCATCGCCGGCGGTGCAGATGGCGGTGCGCCTTGCTGAGCGTCGAGCGGACCGATGGCGGCGCACATCGCCACGGTGATCCACAGGATGGACGGGGCGCGTGCGGGGAATGCTCGCATGTCGTCACCGAATGACAATAGATTGGTCCAGAGCCGGCTACCGATGATCAAGGAGTCTACCATGGCTGAAGGCATCACGTTTGTCGTCCCGTCCACCACCGCTCCAAAGCTGCCAGACGGTGTCATCGCCCGCGAGAGCCTGAAGGCGGAAGGCGACGCACCGGGCGCGGCCGCCTACGTTCACTACAACGGCCCGACGGACCAGCTGTCGACGATGTGCACCGGCATGTGCGTGCTCGAGCCGGGCGCATCCCCGCACCCGCCGCATCAGCACCCGGAAGAGGAGTTCATGATCGTCGCCAGCGGCACTGGCGTCATCGAGGTCGCTGGCAAGCCCAGCGCGGTAGGACCCGGCGCCATCATGTATACGGGCGCGAATGTCCTGCATGGCATCACCAACACCGGCACCACGCCGATGA
>JAQBPV010000320.1 GCA_028287345.1 Gemmatimonadota bacterium | reverse complement strand
CCCGCCTGCGGCACGTCCGGATCAGCCTTCGGACGAAGCTTGAGCGCCTGACCAAAGTTGCGTGACACCGTGAAGAAGATCGCGCGCTGGCCGAAGTAGCGCTCGGAGTACTCCACGACGGTGCCATTCGCCGTCCGATAGCCGAACTTCGAGAGCTTGAACGGATCCGAGAGGCGCAGCGAGATGTTGCCCTGATCGCCCCACAGCTTGTAACGGGCGCCGAGGTTCATGTTCACGCTCGCCAGCTGCGAGCCGCCTTCTGTCCTGAACGGCGCGCGATAGTTCGCGAACGCCTGCACATCGGCCAACGTCGAGATCTTGTACGTGGCGTTTGCGCGAAGCGACCACACGATGTCCTGCGCGGAGAGGTTGCCGGAGAGGTTGGAGGCGTCGCTCTTGTACTGGTACGCGCTGGCGCCGCCGAACATCTGCACCGGACCCTTGCGAACGTTCAGGTTGAGGTCCGTTCCGATCGTCCGGGTGTTCGCAACGTTGGCGAAGGTGCTGACCGAGATGCCGGTCGAGTCGACGAACTGGATGTTGCGCACCGCGTGATCCGTGATGCGCACGTACGGGTTGAGCTGGATCGAACCCCACGTGTGCGCATCCTGCAGCGCCAGCTCGTACGAGTTGGTGTACTGCGCATCGAGGTTCGGGTTGCCGCGGAAGACGTTGCGGGTATCCTGACGGAATTCGATGGGGCTCAGCTGAAACGGATCCGGACGACTCACGCGACGTGAGAAGCTCACCTTCGCCTGGCGCATCTCGGAGAAGTTGTACGAGACGATCGCGCTCGGATACGCCGTGGAGTAGTGCTTGTCGTACCTCGTCGTGGTCGACGGCAGCACGAAGTGCGTCGTCGCGTCCTCGAGACGAAGTCCACCCTGGAGCTGGACCTTCGCCACGCGCTGCGAGTAGAGCGCGTAGCCGCCGGCGATGTTCTCGTGATAGTCGAAGCCGCTCGTGCGCGCCGGAGCGGGCTCGAAGATGCCCGACGTCGCGTTCAGGTAGGACGCCAGGAAGTCGTTCCTGGTGTTGCGCCACGTGCCCTTGAAGCCCGTCTCGAGCTTCGTGTTCGCATTGAACGGCTTCACATGGTCAATCTTGAGGTTCGCGTACTTGTAGCGGCCCGTCGTGAGATCATGCTCGGTGGGAATCGCTGTGGGCGTGGAGGAGTCCGCCTTCGACAGGCTGCCCGAGAGATCGACGTTGTTCGTGTTGCGGTTGTCGGCGTATTCGAGATCGGCCGTGAACTGCGGCTCCGTCGGCTTGCCCTGACGACGAAATGCGACGTCGTAGTCCTGCGAGAGGTTGCGCGAGACCTGCTCGTTGAACTGGCTGAAGGAGCCGATCACCGAGCGCGCGACGTCGAGGTCCGTATAGCTGAACAGGTTGTTACCGCCGAACCGTCCGGCGTAGAGATAGGAATCGAAGGTGAAGGCGTCCGTCGGGTTGACGCGGTACTCGGTGCGAACCGTGCCGCCGCCGGAGAACGGACGCTGCTTTCCTCTGAGCGTCGTCTCGACGAACATCGGAACGGGGATCACGAGGTTCTCGCGCGAGATGGTGCCCGACATGTTGCGGTTGTCGCGATACACGTTGCCCTGCACGAAGCCCGTGAACTTGCCCTGCTGCTTGCCGACGTTGCCGGAGACGTTCACCTGACCCGTGGTGGCCGTCCCCGCGTTCACGCCGCCGCTCAGTCCAAGCTCGGCTTCCTGATTCAGTATGATGTTGATGATGCCGGCCGTTCCTTCCGGATCATCCTTCGCCGAGGGGTTCGTCGCGACTTCGACGTTCTTCACGACGTTCGCGGGCATCTGCGCGAGGAAGGTGCCGAGCTGCTCACCCTTGAGTGGCGTCGACCGGCCGTTGATCTGCACGACGACGTTGCCGTTGCCGCGCAGGCTCACCTTGTTCGTGCCATCCACTTCGACGAGCGGGATGTTGCGCAGCACGTCGATCGCGGTGCCACCGCTCGCGGCGGTCATGTTCTTCGTGCTGTACGTATTCCGATCAGGCGAGAGCACCTGCTCTTCGCGCTCGGCGGTGACTTCCTGTCCCGCGAGCTTCGCCGCAACGGCGAGGAGCGGCAACGTGCCGACGTCGACCGCGGGTTTGGCCATCGTGATGACGATGTCATTCTTCGCGAGCTGTGCAAAGCCGAGCACGCGCACCCGCACCGTGTAGCGTCCGGGCGCGAGGCCGTCCACGCGAAAGGTGCCGTCGGGCTTGGGCAGTGTGCCGCCAGCGAACGACGAATCGCCCGCGCGACGGACCGTGACCGAGCCGCTGCCGATGGGCTGGTGGCTGGCCGAGTCGACGAGGCGTCCCCGGATCTCGCCTGGCCCTGAGGCGATGGCGTGGTTGGGCGCGACGGGCGCCTGGGCGCCGGCGGTGAGCGCCAAGGACGAGACGAGCGTGGCTGATACGGCGAGAGCGAGGTGGAGTCGCATGTGCGTTTCGAGGAAGTTCCTTACTCTGATGCCGGCAAGCGCGATTTGCTTACCGGCGCGTCGAGTCGAGTGGTGATAAGACAGCGGGCCGCGCGACTGGGTTTGGACAGCCGCTGCGGCCTGGAAGGTTGTGTCGGACTTTGTGGTACTACGCCTAAACGGATGGAGCGCTGATTCTTACATGCTGGACGAGTAGCGCCGCACTCTGGAAACGATCCTGAATATTGGAGCAGTCTCAGCTGGTCCAACCGGTGGCTCGGCCGCCTCGATCGTGCTAGCAACTCGAAGTTCAGCCGAGAGCAGATCCTTCGCTGGGGTGCCCGCTGTACGAATTGGTGTTTGGTCGACCACCCTTCGGCGCCGATGGGGTCGACGCGGCGATCGAGGTGCATCTGCACGGCACGGTAACATTCGCTGGAGAGCCACTCGTCGAAATGGGTGCGCCGTTTCTACATTGGTTGAAGCGGTGCCTGTCGCGGACGCGGCTCAATCGTGCCGACGCTAGTTCTGCGCGCGGCGGTCTGCGTCAACTTGT
>JAQBPV010000311.1 GCA_028287345.1 Gemmatimonadota bacterium | reverse complement strand
TGTTTCTCGAGCTCGTAGATCGGTTTCTCGAACTCCAAAGTCGCAGTCGCCATCCGTGTCAGCTCCCGCGCACGAGGCGGACGCGCTCGTTGCCGAGGAGCGCCCGCAAGTCGGTCAGCGCGGCCTGGGTGGCCGCAAGTCGCAGCGAACGCGATTTCAACCGCGCCCGCGTTCCATTTCCATCACTCCATCGTAGCTCGAGCGGCGGCGCACCGGAGTGCGACGTCGCGTGAGCATCGATCACCGCTTTTACATCGGCGATAGCGTCCCGAGAGAGGGCATCACCCATGACTAACTCGATCGAAATCGACACCTGGCCGTTGAGCCGCATTTCGGCGAACGGCGTCACCGATTCGACGATGAACGTGGGAGCATCCGCGTCCTGGTCACGCTTTGAGTACCCTCCCTTCATCAGAACGGGTACATCGGCGCGGACGCGATCCGCAAGGAGCCCCCAGCTCTCCGGAAACACCAGTACTTCGGAAGATCCCGAAAAATCCTCTACTGTCAACCTCGCGAACTCTGCTCCCGACCGTTTGCTCGTCTGCCGCTTGATCCCCGTGATCACCAGTCCGAGCGTCATCACCTCGGGGGTCCACTTGCCAAGCTGGCTCACCGTGTGGCTCGCGAACAGCTCGCACTCCACGCGATACGGCTCGAGCGGATGCCCGCTGATGTAAAAGCCGAGGATCTCCTTCTCGCGCGTCAATCGCTCGGATTCCGCCATGGGAGCGACGTTGGGCAGCGTGGCCGGCGCCTGCTGGCCGGGCTCGTCTGCTGGCCCGCCGAACATCGACACCTGGCCCATCTCCTTCTCCTGCTGCTTGAGCGACGACTCCTGCATCGCGCTCTCGAGCACCGACCAATACTGCGCGCGATGTCCGCCAAGCCCATCCACGGCGCCTGATGCGATCAGTGCTTCGAACACGCGCTTGTTGCATGCACGAAGATCGACGCGGTCCGTGAAATCGAAGAAGCTGTCGAACGGCTTCTCCTTCTTCGCGGCGAGCACCGAGTCGATCGCGTTGCGGCCAACGTTGCGGATCGCGCCCAGGCCGAAGCGAATGCGCTTCTCGTCGAGCACCGTGAACTTGTAGTTCGACTCGTTCACGTCCGGCGGCAGCACCACGATGCCCATCTCGCGCGCCTCGTTGATGAACTTCACCACCGAGTCCGTGTCGCCGATGCTGCTCGAGAGAATTGCCGCCATGAAGTCGGCGGGGAAGTGCGCCTTCAGCCACGCCGTCTGGAAAGAGACGACCGAATACGCGACCGAATGCGACTTGTTGAAGCCGTAGCGGCCAAACGTCTCGATCTGTCCCGACAGATCCTCGATGATCTTCCGATCGTAGCCGCGCGCGATCGACTTCTCGACGAATTTGCCGAGCTCCTTCTTGATGAGCTCCGCGTCCTTCTTGCCCACCGCCTTTCTGAGCACGTCCGCTTCGGCGAGCGAGATGCCGGCGAGCACCTGCGCCAGACGCATCACCTGCTCCTGATAGGTGATGACGCCGTACGTCGGTTCGAGAATCGGCTCCAGCTCCGGCAGCGCGTACGACACCGGCTCTTCGCCGCGCTTCCGTCGCTGATACACCTTGTGCATGCCCGCGTCGAGCGGACCAGGCCGCATCAGTGCATTCGACGCCACGAGATCGTCGAACCGGTCGCAGCGCATCGAGCGCAGCATGTCCGTCGCCAGCGCAGATTCGAACTGAAAGACGCCAGTCGTCCGACCCGCGCGAAGCATGCGGTAGACCGCCGGATCTTCCATGTCCAGCGTGTCCATGTTGGGCCGCGTCCCGGTGCGACCCTCGATGTTGTCCAGCGCGTCGCGAATGACCGTCAGGGTCGTGAGACCGAGGAAATCCATCTTGAGCATGCCGGCATGCTCGAGACAGTTCATGTCGTACTGCGTGACGATCACCGACTCGTCGCTCCCGGCACCTGCACCCTTGCTCGAGACGGTGAGGATCGGGATGTAGTCGTCGAGCGGACCGGGTGCGATCACCACGCCGGCCGCGTGCACGCCCGTGTGTCGCGACAATCCTTCCAGCGAGATCGCGTAGTCGAGCAGCGTCTTGTAGCGGTCGTCGCTGCCGTAGAGCTTCTTGATTTCGGGGACGTCCTTGATCGCTTCCTTGACGGTCAGCGAAAACGCAGGGCCGTTCGGGATCAGCTTCGCGAGTGCATCCGTCTCCGCGGGCGTGAAGCCGAGCGTGCGGCCGACATCCTTGATCGCCGCGCGCGACTTCATCGTCCCGAACGTCACGATCTGTCCGACCGACTCCTTCCCATACTTCTGCCGCACGTACTCGATGACTTCCCCTCGGCGCTCGAAGCAGAAGTCGACGTCGATGTCGGGCATCGACACGCGCTCCGGATTCAGGAAGCGCTCGAAGAGCAGGTCGTACTTGAGTGGGCAGACGTCAGTGATCCTGAGCGCGTACGCCACGATCGAGCCCGCCGCCGATCCACGTCCCGGACCCACCGGGATGTCGAGATCACGCGCTGCCTTGATGAAATCGTAGACGATGAGGAAGTAGCCGGCGTAGCCGGTCTTCGTGATGACGCCGAGCTCGTACTCGAGCCGCTCGCGCACCTCGGGCGACAACTCGGCACCGTAGCGCTCGTGCGCGCCAGCGGTCGCGAGCGTCACCAATAAATCGTTTTCCGTCGACACACCCGCCGGAAGCGGAAACGACGGCACGTAGTACTTCTTGTCGAACGCGAAGCCCGCCTCGTCCGCGATCTTGAGCGTGTTCTCGAGGACGTCCTTCCGCTCGGGAAAGCGCGACGCCATCTCCGGGGCGCTCTTGAAGTAGAGTCCCCGGTCATAGTGCATGCGGTTCTTGTCGCTGTAGTCCTTGCCCAGTCCGATGCAGAGCAACACGTCATGCGCGTCGTGGTCGTCCGAACGAAGAAAGTGCGCATCGTTCGTCGCGATCACCGGCAAATTCAACTCGGCGCCGAGCTTGAAAATGTTCTCGTTGAGCTTCGCCTGCCCCTCGGACTCGTGCGCCTGCACCTCGAGGTAGTAGCGGTCCTTGAAGACGTCCGCGTACCATGAGGCCGCCTCGCGCGCCGCATCCGGATTGCCTGCCTCGAACGCCGACGCGATCTCTCCCGCCAGACACGCCGAGCTCACGATCAGCCCTTCGCTGTACTTGGCGAGCAGCTCGCGGTCGACGCGCGGCTTCGAGTAAAAACCCTCGGTGTAAGCCAGCGAAGACAACTTGATGAGGTTCTTGTACCCGACCATGTCGCGGGCGAGAACCACCAGATGGAAGTAGGGTTTCACCCCCGGGGCCGGCCGGCCTCTCGTCCGCCGGTCGCCCGGGGCGACGTAAGCTTCCATACCGATGATCGGCTTGAGCCCCGCCTTCTTCGCCTTCTCCTGGAACTCCCACGCCGCATGGAGATTCCCATGATCCGTGATCGCCAGTGCCGGCTGCTCGAATTCGAGCGCCCGCTTGATCAGGTCATCAATGCGGTTGGCGCCGTCGATGAGTGAATACTCCGAGTGGCAGTGGAGATGGACGAAGGACATTATGAATAGGATAGCGACCGAGACCCCTCGCGTCAAAGCCGCCCCAATGCTCGATCACGCGTGGAAGTGACTGCAAATAAAAGACTTAGGTTCCTGCGGCCAGCCCTGCGCGTGCTGGCCGTTCTCGCGTTGGCCCTCGTGGCGTATCTCGTCCTCTCCCCCACCGGCCGGTACCTCCTCCGCGCTGGCTACGAGGAGGGGAAGATCCTCGCTCGTCGCACTCCAATCTCCCAGATCGTCGCTGACCCGGCCACGGGAACGCCGCTCAAGTCCAAGCTTTCCCTTGTCCTCGCCGCCCGCGCCTTCGCGCACGACTCCCTCGGCCTCGAGACCGGCCAGAGCTTCACGACCTTCAGCCGTCTGGACCGCGACACCCTCGTGCTCGTCCTGTCGGGCGCCTCTCGCGACAAGCTGAAGTCGTACTCGTGGTGGTTTCCCGTCGTCGGGCGAGTGCCGTACAAGGGCTACTTCGACTTCGCGGAAGCCCGGCGTCAGGAGAAAGAGCTCACCGCCCGCGGCTTCGACGCCCGGCTCGGCGCTGCGTCGGCATTCAGCACGCTGGGCTGGTTCAACGACCCGCTCCTGCCCACGACCTTGAGCGGCGACTCGCTCACGCTGTCCAACACCGTCATCCACGAGCTGACGCACAACACCTTCTATGCGCCCGGCGGTGCTGTGTTCAACGAGAGCTTCGCCAACTTCGTCGGCTCGCGCGGCGCCGAGCGGTTCTTTCTCTCCCGCGGCCAGCCCGCGGCGGCCGCGGAAGTCGCTGCCCGCTGGGGCGACGAGAAGATCCTCGGCCGCTTCTGGGCATCGCTCTACGCCAAGGTCGACTCGGCGTTCACGTCGCACCCGGGGGACGAACCCGCACGTGTCGCCGAGCGCATCGCGTTGCGCGATTCGATTTATGCCGAAGCGCGTCAGGAGTTGATTCACGAGATCGGGCCGCAGCTGAGGACGATCAGCCTGCACGCGCTGGAGCGGACGCGGTTCGACAACGCGATGCTGATGTCGCGGCGTGTGTACCTCACCGATCTCGATGCGTTCGATGCGGTGCTCACGAAGAACGGCGGTGATCTTCGTCGAACGATTCAGGTCATCATCGCGGCGGCGAAGTCCGATCGCGACAAGCCGTTCGATGCTGTCAAGCGAGTATTGTCGGCGCCTTGAAATGATGTGGTACGTTCGGAAGCACGCAAGTGCTACAGCTCACACGGATGGACACGGAAGACAGCAACTGCCGCGGATCTGCGCAGATTAAACCTCGGGCCGGCCATGGCGCGCGAGGCCGACCGTCAACAAGAAAAGAGTTCAGCTTTCTTGGTTCGCGTTGTCAGTGGTGGGCGCCGGAGCTTGCCGGTAGTATCCGTGTAAATCCGGCAGTTGTCCGTGTTCATCCGCGTTAGGCGGTTGCAGTCGCAGTTGCAGTTGTATCGGAACCACGCAACTGCTACAGCTCACACGGATCGACACGGAGGACAACAACTGCCGCGGATTTACGCGGATAAAACCTCGGGCCGGCCATGGCGCACCGAGGCCGACCGTCAACAAGAAAAGACTTCACCTTTCTTGGTTCGCGTTGTCAGTGGTGGGCGCCGGCGCTTGCCGGAGGTAGTATCCGTGTAAATCCGGCAGTTGTCCGTGTTCATCCGTGTCAGGCAGTTGCAGTTGCAGTTGCAGTTTTCGTTGTAGTTGCAGTTGCAGTTGCAGTTGCAGCTGTAGTTCCAGCGGAAGCTTTTATCGGATCCGGTCCAGAGTGATCTTGACCTTCGAATCCACGAACGAAGCCCGCGCCGCGTACCACGCACGATCGCCATAGCTCGGCACCAACAGTGAATTCCGCCCCCCGAAATCGCGCGCATACACCACGCTGCCACCAAGTTTGCCATCGGCGTCGAGATCGACGTATGGCAACATCGCGGCGAGACTCACTCCGCGCGACATGATCCGCGCGGCCTCGGTTATACAGTCCGCGGTGATCGGACGGCCGGGCACTACGGCAAGCTGCTCGTTCGGCACCTGTTGCCCCAATGGGGACGCTGTCACGTCGTTCTGCACGGCATTCATCACGAGATTCATGCGCTCGCCCGCTCGCGATGGCTCGAGCTTGTCTGCCGCGTCGAGCGCGTGTTGCAGATTACACGCATCCACACCCGCGACGAGCTGCTCCGCCGCGAGTGGACGCATGCCGAGTGCGCGCAGTCGCGACGCGAGTCGCGAGTGCCAACCTTCGTCGAGAAAGACTACCGCGTTACGGATACCTGCGGATTTCACGGCGTCCCGTATCGCGGGTACGGCCGTGGGCATCGTATACATCTGCCCGAGACGTTTCGTACCGAAGAGCTGGTCCCGGCGCGGCGGGATCAGCCACGCCGCGCCCACCCACAGCGGGACCAGGAGCAACGCCGATGCGCGCAACCACGGTCTGTCGATGCGCTCGCGGACAACCATCGTAATCCGAGCCGTGTAGAACACGAACACCGGCACTGCCGCGAACAGAAAACGCGGACCGACGAAATAGCTCTCGGACCAGTACGCGCCGTAGCCGACCATCAAGCCAGCAAGGAGCGCAAGCAGCAAATAGTCCCATCGCGTCGCGCGCCGCTGTAGTGCGAGCGTCGCCACGATGACGAGCATCGCTGGTACCGGCCAGCCGAACAGGCCGATGTCGAGCTTCATGAGATACGCCGAGATCATGTAGAATCCGCGTGTCGGCGTATGCTCGAAGCCCAGCGGCGTCATGTGGAAACCTGGTCGATGTTCCGGGCCGTTCAACACGTCGTACGCGAACGCGAACGGTTGGCCGACCGTCGCGGCATTCACGGCGAAGAGCAGCGCGACGGGAATCGCGCCGGCAACGCATTGTGCGATGAGCGTTCGCAGGAGCCATGGTTTTGCCCTGATCGTCACGAGCTGAAAGATGCCGATCATCAGCGCGACGACCGCCGCATCGAACGGCCTGATCGTCGCCGCAGCGCCGAGACTCGCTCCCATGACGATCGAGGCCCATCGCGCATGCGCCGCGTTGTCCGCCGACGTCCATCGCGCGAGTGCGGCGAGGGCGATGAGGAGGCACGCCAACGTGCCCGTGTGATTCATCTCGCTGCCGGACATGAACAGCACGAACGGCGACAGCGCGAAGAGAATTGCCGACACGCGCGCCGTCAGCTCGTCGGCGATGTTCGCGATGAAGTCATACAGCGCCACCGCTGCGACGCCGGCCAGGATCGGATTGACCAGCCACGGTACGCCCGCCAATACGCCAATGGCGAGCAACGCCGGTCCGCCGACCGGAAATTGCGAGAACGATCGTCCACGCACCTCGAGCGATTGGATCGTCGAGAAGAACTCTGCGCGCGCGTCGGCGAGTATCGAGAGATGTCCCTTCGACAGAAGGTGCGCTTGCCATCGCTGCGCGAACTCGTCGCCGACAACCGGTTCGAGCGCGAACAACCGCCAGCCGAAGTAGAGCGCGAGCACGCACGTCACTGCGAATATCGCCGCGCCAAAGGCGCGCGATGACGGTGAAAGCAACACACGCTCCGCCCATGCGAATGCCGATTCGACCCTGTCGGTCATCATTCGGCCGAGCAGGGCGGCGACGGTCGCGATGACGAGCCCCCAGATCAGCCATTGCTCGACCGTGCTGCTCCACCACGGCAGTCCGACGCCGGTGGTGATGTAGTTCGCCGCGGGGAAGAGACCGAGCAGGGTGAGGACGATCGCCATCGCGCGGAGCGCGATCACTCCGCTGCGTGATTCACGCTTCGGAGCCGTCGTCGGCTGAGTGGTTGCCCGATCTTTTTTCCGTGGTCGCGCCATGCGGGACTTTACTTGGTGAACCGGCCCCGCATCAGCGCGCGGAGATCGATGGCCGGTGTCGTCACCGGTTCGGGCGGCGGCGTGTCGCCCTCTTCCTCCACGACGATGCGCTGCATCGTGCCGCGCACGCCGCGATCGAGAAAGCGCGACAGCTGATCGAACGAATAGTCGGCGCTGCGGCGCGAACCGTACACCTGCATCGGGTAGATCACCGCGAGCTCGTCCTTCGCACGCGTGAGCGCGACGTACATGAGACGACGCTCTTCCTCCAGCTCATCGGGATCCTCCACCGCCTTCGACGACGGAAACCAGCCGTCCACCGCCCAGATGACGAACACCGCTTTCCATTCCTTGCCCTTCGCACTGTGCACCGTGCTGAGGACCAGCGCGTCGGACTCACTCTCCGATCCGCCGGCCAGGTCCTGTGTGCTCGACGGTGGGTCGAGTGCGAGCGCAGCGAGGAAGCTCGTGCGCGAGGGATAGCCTGCGGCGATCGTCCGTAATTGATCCAGATCAGCCAGCCGGGCTTCGGGACGATCGTACTTCTCCTTGAGCACCGAGTCGTAGATCGCCCGCACGGCGGCGATGTCGCTCGCGACCTTCGCTCCGGCAGTGTCGCCATCGCGATTGGTGACGCCGCGCAGCTGCCGTAACATCGCCGCGAGTGAGCGATGTGCCTCGCGTGCCTTCGGCGGTGCGATGAGGTGCGTGAACGCATCCGGATCCCAGGAGCGCTCCTGCATCGTGTCCATCATCGATCGCGCCGTCGAGTCGCCGATGCCGGGCATGAGCATGAGGATGCGGTACCAGCTCACCTCGTCGCGCGGATTCTCCGACACGCGCAAAAAGGCGAGGACGTCCTTCACATGCGCGGCCTCGAGGAACTTGAGACCGCCCCACTTCTCGAAGGGGATCTTCCGGTTGGCGAGCTCGATCTCGAGGTCGGCGGACATATAGCCGGCGCGGAACAGTACGGCCATCTCGGCCAACGGCATCCCGGATTCGTGCAGCTGCAGAATGCGGTCGACGACGAACCGCGTCTGCTGCGCTTCGTCCTTGGCCGTCACGAGCCAGGGCTTCTCGCCACCTTCACGGTCGGTGTGGAGCTCCTTCGTGAAGCGCTCCTCCGCGCGCGAGATCACCATGTTCGACAGGTCGAGGATCGGCTGTGTCGAGCGATAGTTCTGCGCGAGGGTGATCATCGTCGCGCCGGGGAACTGGCGCGGGAAGTCGAGGATGTTGCGGAAATGCGCGCCGCGGAAGGAATAGATGCTCTGCGCGTCGTCGCCCACGACGGTGAGTTTGCGGGTGCCCGTGCACATGCCGCGGAGGATGCGCGCCTGCAGGAGGTTGGTGTCCTGGTATTCATCGACGAGGACGTGCTCGTACATGCCGCAGATGCGGCTTGCCAGCGCAGGCGACGACTCGAGCATCAGGGCCCAGAAGACGAGGAGGTCGTCGTAGTCGACGAGGTTCCGCTCCTGCTTCCGCAGCGTGTAGTCAGCGAATAGAGAGGTGATCTGCTCTTCGTACTCGAGAAAGTGCGGTGTGTCGCGATGCAGCAGCTCGTCGAGCGGCAGCTCGGTGTTGATGTGGCGGGAGTAGAGCCAGTGGAGCGTTTCCTTCTTTGGAAAGCGCTTTGATGTCTTGGCGAACCCCTTGGCGCCGCGGGCGAGCTGCATGAGATCCTCGGCGTCGCCCTGATCCATGATCGTGAAGTCGGCGGGCAGTCCGGCCGAGGGGCCGAATTGGCGGAGGAGGCGGTGTCCGACCGAGTGGAAGGTGCCACCGTGGACGCGCGTGCCGGCGGAGCCCACGAGCTTCTCGGCGCGCGAGAGCATTTCGGCGGCGGCGCGGCGGGTGAACGTGAGGAGGAGGATGCGCTCGGGCGGGACTCCCCGGTCGACGAGGGCAGCGACTCGGTGGATAAGGGTTCGGGTCTTGCCGGTTCCAGCTCCAGCGATGACCAACAGGGGGGCATCGCCGAATGTGACGGCGCGCGCCTGATCCGGGTTGAGGGAGGCGGTGAGCTTTTGCTCGTCGCTCGGGGGGAGATCCCGCTCCCGCGGACGGTAGAGGCGCGGCTCGTCGGCCATGAGGGCTAATATATAGTGGTGAGCCCGAAAGTCGCCCGAACCCATCGATTGCGAAGCGTGTCTGTGACGCAGTTGGGGATGGTGCGTCTAGACTCGGTCCGGGGTGGGACAATGTTTCCCGGCCCGGCTGCATCGATTCATCACTGCGCGACTGAGGACTGTAGGGAGAAAGGAACGGCGGGTGGCTTGACCGCTGTACCTGGCCACCTTACGTTGCTCAGATTGCGCGTCTTGGGCACGGAGTGTCTGCGGGAGTGGGACCGTATGTTTACCCACGCAGGGCCGCCGAATGAGATACTCCACTGTTGGACGGTAGTTCGCGGGACCAGGCGGATGCACGATGTACGTAGAGCAGCACCAGGCAGGTAAGCAGGTATTCACGCACCATTCCTTAGGGGGAATAATGCACAAAGTTTCTCGTACGCTACTGCTCGCCGGTGTAATGGCGTTCGGTGGGCTTGCGGCCGCGTGTGACAGTGGTACCACGACGGTTGTAGGCAACACTGGAGTCCAGAGCATCACGCTGACGCCGACGTCCGCAGCCATCTCGGTCGGTTCGACCATCCAGCTGGCCGTTTCGGTCGTTGCTGATGCGTCGACCGCGAAGACGGTCACCTACTCCACCAGTTCCGCCGCTGTCGCCACCGTCGATGCGACGGGTAAGGTGACGGGTATTGGCGCTGGTACGGCCACGATCATCGCGACGTCCACCGCTGACGCCTCCAAGGCGGCGGCTTCGGTCATCACGGTCACCGCAGTCATCCCGAATGTCCCGAACCCGTCCATCGCGATCAACAGCGTGACCGACGTGAACGGACAGCCGGTAACGCTGAACAACGTGAACGGCCAGATCAACGTCACCGTCAACACGTCGGGCGGCGGTCTGATCGAAGTGTTCCTTTCGACCTCTTGCGCCAGCAACACCATCGCGGCGACTGATGTCGCGGTTGCTTCGCAGCAGGCGACGTCGGCGCAGCCCGGCACCGTGACGCTGAGCTTCAACACCGCTCAGCTGACCGCGGCCAACCAGGCGCGTTTCGCCAACGGCAACTACTGCATCAAGACCCGCCTGACCAATGGCGCGTCGGTCGTCGTTGCGACGAACACCGTTCCGCTCACGCTGAACAACGCTAACGTCTTCACGGCGACGCTTGCCTTCGCTTCGCAGACGGGCGGCCCGGTCACCGCAGTCAGCTCCCTCAACGGCCTGAACTACAACCAGGGCACGCTGACGGTCACGCTGAACCCGGTCATCTTCACGGGCTCGTCCCCGGCGGTCTTCATCTCCGGTATCCTGACCCGCAACGGTGAGATCGGCGGCGCTCCGGTTGCTGACCTGAGCTTCACCAACCAGGCAGTCACCGCCGGCGCTTCGACGATCGTCTTCACGGACACGTCCGCGACGGGCATCAACACCATCTTCGGTTACACGTCGCTGCCGGCTGGCGACACGCTGTACGTCACCTCCGCGACGGATGCCGCTGGCAACCCGATCACGGTTGGCTCGGGCGGCGTCCCGGTCTCTGTGCAGAACGCGCGTGGCGTTCGCATCGACAACCAGGTCCCGGTCGTCGCTGGTGCTGCCTTCACGGTCAACGCTCCGAACGGCTACATCCCGGCGTCGTACGTCTTCTCGACGGGCACGTCCGGCACGCCGGTTTCTGACATCCATCCGCCGGTTGGCGGCAACCCGGGTGTCGGTGGCGTCACGGTCACGTACTATGTCGGTGCTGCTGGTTCCGCTGCGTTCACCACGGCGAACAGCTGCAACGTCACTGGTCTGACGGCCTCGACGGATACGTCGAACCTCCAGAACACGACCGCGACCACGATCGATCAGGCCAAGGTCATCATCAAGGATGCCCTCGGCAACCAGGTCTGCCAGGACATCACGGTCACCACGAACCTCGGACCGTCCACCACGTTCGGCGTCGACAAGATTGCTCCGAGCGTCGCCATGACGACTCTGAACAACGGTGCGGCCGCGAACACCGGCTACAACGTGACGAAGAACTTCAGCTTCATCTACAACGATACGATCTCGGGCTTCGGCGCGGCCGCACAGCCGCTCAAGGGCACGCTGACCAAGAACTTCTTCGCGGCTGGCACCAGCGCGGCAGCGGATTGCGTCATCGGTACCTATAGCGCCACGGCGAAGACCTGCGCAGCGGTCACGATCCCGCTGACGACGGATCCCACCAGCACCCCACCGAACGTCGTCAACTCGATCGAGTTCACGAACGGCACGGCGGTCCCGGGCTACTACCTGATCAACGGCACGGTCACCGATCTCGCTGGCAACGTCAGCACCGGTGTCTCGCGTCTCGCGGCCTTCGACAACGTTGCTCCGGCCATCGCCGGTCTGACGCAGTCGCCGGCACAGGTCGTTCCGATGGGTGCGGTGACGGTCACCGGCAACGCAACGGACAATCTCGACCTGACGTCGACCAAGGGTAACCTGACCTACGCGACCGCTCCGCTGCCCTTCCAGGGCGTGACGGGCACGTCGTTCGGTCCGAACTTCGACGCCACCACGGTAAAGACCGGCTCCGCGTCGGTTGCCATTCCGAACGTCTACCGCGGTCTGCAGTCGACCGCGGCTGGCGCCATCCAGGCCAACGCTGCGGCACCGGTTGCTTCTGTCACGGTGACGGACGTGGGCACCAACGTGAGCGCTCCGGCGACGCTGACCGTCACCACGACGGGCGCGCCGACCAACGTTCTCACGAACAGCAACACGCTGACCGCAACGCCGACCAGCGCTGCGCCGGCAACGTCGCAGGCTTCGACCACCCTCACGATCAACGTGGGCGGTCTGGCTACGGACGTCCCCTTCCAGAGCCAGCCCTTCACCCAGATCGACATCTACAAGGTCGTGAGCGGTGAGCTGGTTTCGGTTGGCACGGCGACCAACCCGTCGAACACGATCCAGGGCGCGACCCGCACCTACACGTACACGGCGTCGGGTGTTGCTCTGACGGCTGCCGCGACGAACACGTTCTACGTGATCGGTCGCACCGCAGCTGGCGATGGCGTGATCAGCGGTCCGATCACGGTCACCAACCCGTAAGCTTGGGTTGATGATTTAAGGATGAGTAAGTCGAGAGGCCCCGTCGAAAGACGGGGCCTTTCTTCTTTTTTCTGCCCGCCACGAACGAAAAACTGCCGGATTCAATCGCTTGAATCCGGCAGTTCGTCATTCCTGTCTCATTGAGCCCGCGTTACATCAGCGGACGCCGTGCCGTCAGTCGCGCTTGTGCACC
>JAQBPV010000296.1 GCA_028287345.1 Gemmatimonadota bacterium | reverse complement strand
CAGACTTCGCCAAGCTCGCCGAAGCATATGGCGTGCGTGGCATGACGGTGGACAGCGTGGCACACGTCGACAGCGCCATCGAGGATCCCTGGAATTTTCCCGGCATCGTCGTCATCGACTTCCGCGTCGAGCGCGAGGCGAACGTCTTCCCGATCGTGCCGCAGGGCCGAAGCATCGGCGAGATGATGACGGATGCGCACACTCACGCACCGGCGACTGACGTCGGACCGGCATTGGCAGGTACATCATGATGACGACCACCCGACCACCCACGCGGCGACACACACTCGTCGTCCAGCTCAACGACCGACCCGGCGCGCTGTATCGCGCCATCGGTCTCATACGGCGCCGCGATTACAACGTCTCCAGCCTCGTCGTCGGACCCACCGATGGATCGGGAACGAGCTGCATGGTGCTCGTCGTCGAAGCGGCGAACGTGCACCAGATCGTCCAGCAGCTCTCGCGACTGATCGACGTCCTCCAGGTCGCGGAGCTGCCACAGGAGAATGCGCTTCTCGATCAGTTCGCCGACGCCATGCGCCAATTCGACTTTCCAGTTCTTCCTTCCTCAAACGCCCAGGAGCTCGTCCGATGACTGCACTGTATTACGATGCCGACGCCCATCTCGAGCGCTTCACCGGCCGTCGCGTCGCCATCATCGGCTATGGCAGCCAGGGGCACGCGCATGCGCTCAACCTTCGCGACTCCGGTGTCGACGTTCGCGTCGGACTTTCCGTGAGCTCGCTCAGTCGCGCTGCCGCCACCGCCGAGCGACTCCGCGTGGTGACAGCGGAGCAGGCGGCACGCGAGGCGGATTTCATCGTCATCCTCACGCCCGATCATACGCAGCGCGCTGTGTACGAGGAGGCGGTACAGCCCAATCTTGTCGCAGGCAACACGCTCCTCTTCGCACATGGCTTCAACATTCGCTTCGGTGAAATCGCGCCCGAACCGAATATCGACGTCATCATGGTCGCGCCGAAAGCGCCGGGTCATCGCGTGCGCGAGCTGTACGTCGAAGGGGCAGGCGTCCCCGCACTCGTCGCGGTACACAGCGATTTCTCCGGCCACGCGTTCGACGACGCACTCGCTTACGCGAAGGCGATCGGATCCACGCGCGCTGGCGCGTTGAAGACGACATTCGCGGAAGAGACGGAAACCGACCTGTTCGGCGAGCAGGCGGTGCTCTGTGGCGGCGCCGCGGCGCTCGTGAAGGCCGGCTTCGAGACGCTCGTCAAGAATGGCTATCAGCCGGAGATCGCGTACTTCGAGTGCATGCACGAGCTCAAGCTCATCGTCGATCTCATGTATCGTGGCGGCTTGAACTACATGCGGCATTCGGTGTCCGACACCGCCGAGTACGGCGACTACACGGCGGGCGACCGCATCGTCACCGCGAAGACGAAGAAGGAAATGCAGAAGCTGCTCGACGAGGTGCGCGACGGATCCTTCGCGAAGAAGTGGATCGAGGAGAATCGCGCTGGCCGGCCGAAGTTCGACGCGCGACGGGCTGCGGAGTCGTCGCATCAGATCGAGTCGGTGGGCCGTGACATGCGCCGCATGATGCCCTTCCTCGACGCGAAGGAAGTGTTGCCAGGCCAGGTTGCAGTGTCCGCGCCGGCAAAGGCGCTCAGGACGTCATTGCCGGGCGCGCTCGCCGGCGCAGGAGCACGATGATGGCGACGACTCTTTCCGATCCCGCGCTTCGCGAGCCGCCTGCACAGGCGGCCGCCTCGCCGGCGAATGTGCCACTCGGCGCATTGCCGGAGCTCATCTGGTTCAACGGCAAGATCGTGCCGTGGCAGTCGGCCACGGTGCATGTGATGACGCACGCGCTGCACTATGGATCGTCGGTGTTCGAAGGGATGCGCTGCTACGAAACCTCCCGTGGTCCTGCGCTCTTCCGCGCACGCGAGCACATGCGCCGCCTGCGCGACTCGGCGCGGCTCTATCGCATGGACCTTCCACTCGACGAAGCGGCGCTGGTCGACGCATGTCGCGAAGTCGTGCGGAAGAATGGCTTCGCGAACGCCTATCTTCGCCCGCTGGCATGGCGCGGCGTCGGCGGGTTGACGTTGAATGCCGTGCGCCATCCGGTCGAGCTCATGATCGCTGCACTGCCGTGGGGCGCTTACCTCGGCGACGAAGCACTGGAGCATGGCGTCGACGTCGGCATCTCGTCGTGGACACGGCCGGCGCCCAACACGATTCCCACCGGCGCGAAGGCTGGCGGCAACTACGTCTCGAGCCAGCTCATCGCCATGGAGGCGGAGCGACTCGGCTTCGCGGAAGGCATCGCGCTCGACACGACGGGCACGGTCAGCGAGGGATCGGGCGAGAACATCTTCCTCGTTCGCGACGGAGTGCTCGTCACACCGCCGGCGGCGTCGTCGATCCTTCCGGGCATCACGCGCGATACGGTGATCACGCTCGCCCGCGCGAACGACGTCCCGGTGCGCGAAGAGCGCATTCCGCGCGAAGCGCTCTATTCGGCCGACGAAGTGTTTTTCACGGGCACCGCAGCGGAGGTGACCCCCGTGAGATCAGTCGACGGGATTCAGGTGGGAACGGGGCGCCGCGGTCCGATGACGGCGCTTCTCCAGCACGAGTTCTTTGCCTCGGTGCGTGGCGAGCGTCCGGATTTTCGGGGGTGGCTGACGCTTGTGTGAGTGCTCGATAACGCCGCCGGGGGACAACGACCGCGTCGCAGTTGTCCCCCGACGGCGATTACTTGCGGCGCCGAATCAGCGGCACGAGCCCGACCAGCCCAGATCCAAGCAGGAGCATCGAAGCGGGTTCCGGCGTCGGCGTCACTGGCACCACAGATGGTCCGACCACGGCGTTGCCGAACGAATCGAACGTAGCGCTGCCAATCATCTGCCCGTTGGCGTCGTAGGCGTCGATACCCGTGAGAATCGACCCCAGGTTGGCGAACGTGCTGGCGTCATCGCGGTGGATTCCGGCATCGGCCTGCGCGGAGGTCGTATACCGCAACGGCCCGCCCGTGATGTCCCATGGCATCATGAAGGTTGCCAAGGACCCATTCGTCCACGCACCCGCCGAAGAGGCGAAGCCCGTGATGCCGCCGACGGAGCCCGACCAGTTCACGAACTCGTATCCCCCGGCGGCGAGGTTGCTGGCCTGCACCATGAGCTGCGTGGAACCCGCCGCGCTGAACGTGCCGGTAGCCCCTTCCGAATGCGAGATGGCATACGTGAACAAGACGTTCGTGGGAACGGCGAGGCCGATCCAACTGATCTGCGCCACCATCTCCGCATAGCCGACGGCGCCAGGCTCGTAAGTCGCAATGCCTGTCGCGGCGAGCGTGGCGTGCGCGTCCACCTGTCGCAGCGCTGCGTTGGCGAGTGCCGTTGCGGTCCCCGTGCCTGGGTTCATCTGCAGGCTGCAGCTTGTCGTTGCGGAAATGGATGCGGTGGACGTGTGCATGCCGTCCACGCAATCGATGGGATACGGGAAGGCACCCGGCATGTAATGATCAACTCGTGCCAGCGCGCTCACCTGTGCAACGAGTGGTTGAATGGCGCCGTTCGCGAACAATACGACGACGGCCGTGAACGCCGCCTTCCTCAAAACTGTACTGCGCATGCTGGATCTCCTTGAAGGGTCACCATGGTCGCAAGCACCGCGTGTGCCCCGCCCTTCGCGGAGGCGTCAATCGGGCGCAACCGCTTCCCGTGTAGCATCTTGCGACACGGCGACGCCAGGCAGCATGGACCGAGTAAAGCGTTGAGGATGTGCACCATACCGGCATGTCGTGCAGTCATTTGCCGCAAAGCCACACACGTGACCGTTCGTTCCGCTTGATCGGGTAGGGAATCTCCTGACGCGTTGCCGAGCCATCCGTTTGGTGCTATGCTCGAAAGCATCCCCCCCAAGGAGTCGCCATGAGACGCCACTTGCTCCCGATGATGGCCGCCGGGCTCTTCGCTTCGCCGCTGTCCGCGCAGCTCTATACCTCTCCCGGTGCGTTTTTCGGCGCCGCTGGAACACCGAGCTACATCGAGACGTTCGAAAGCGTCCCGATTCCAAAGGACGCCGCCTTCGCGGCCTTCTCGCAGGCGGGTATCTCGTACATTGGCCAGGCGGGAACGAACGTGTTCGTCAGCTCACCCGGCTACACCAACTATGGGGCGGGCCTCAATCCAACCACGACGAGCATTCTCACCGCCAATGGCGACGAGAACTTCCTGATTGCCTTCACCACGCCGTACTATGCACTCGGCTTCGACGTCTACTACAACGGACTTGGCCCCGCGACCACCAGCTTCTTCAACGGTGCAACGCTGCTCGGCAGCATCGGCTACAATGGTAGCGCGTTCATGGGATTCAACGGCTTCATCGCATCGATTACCGCGCCGATCACATCGGTGCAGTTCATCAGTACGCTTGGCGGTCAACTGAACACCGGAATCGACAACCTCGCAGTCGTCGACGTCGCCCCTGTGCCGGAACCCGCCACGCTCACGTTCCTCGCAACTGGACTCGCCGGACTGGCGCTGCTTCGCCGCCGCCGAGCGTAACGAATGGAGGCATGATGAAGCGCAAAGGACATCGTGACATTCCGGACTTCTCGAAGAAGCAGCCGACGGCGCAGCATGCGCCGGCGGCCAAGTTGAAGGTCGCGCCGCCGCCCACGCCTCAGCGCACCGTGAAGCCGCAGGCCACATCGGCGAAGTCGGGACAGCGCGGCCGCTGACTCACACTGATCGCGCACGGTACGTGGATCGGTGCGAGCGATGACGGGCCGCAAGAAGGCGGAGCTCGAGCGACCGCGCAATCGCATGCCGGCGTGGATTCGCCAGGCGATCGTGGACGCTGGCTTGATGAATGAGTATCGCAGTCGGCCGCCCTATCAGCGGAACGACTACCTGGGCTGGATCATCAGTCCAAAGCTCGAGCCGACGCGACAGCGCCATCTCGGACAGATGCTGGCCGAGTTGGCGATTGGCAACGT
>JAQBPV010000283.1 GCA_028287345.1 Gemmatimonadota bacterium | reverse complement strand
TCGACCGTCGCCAATCGCCATCTGTGCCAGGCGTCCGAATTGCTCGCTCTGCAACAGTCTATAGTGCAGCTCGCGCAGGATGAGCGGCGCCAGCACCTGAACGTCCTGCGGGGTATCGAGCAGTCGGACCAAACGGAGGAAGGTGTCGAGAAGTTCTGAGTGCACTGCGCTCACATAGATCGCTCGTCCGTCGTGATCGTCGCGCGGGGACTGCTGTCCCGACTCCACTATCAGGGCCGCCAGCTCTCGCGGGTCCACCCTGAGTGTCATGCACAAATACGGCTTCTCCGGACTCGCCTCGATCACGTTTCCGAGCGCGGGAAGATCGACCGAGACTGCCAGGTAGTGAGAGGGGTCGTAGAGGTAGGTCTTATCGCCGACAGTGACCTTTTTCCGGCCTTGGACGACAAGGTAGACCGCAGGCTCCTGAAGCACGACCGTTGGCTCCGTCGGGTGCGAGAACCGATAGAGCAGAAGCTCCGGGATCGCCGTCTCGTGCCTCCCATCCGAACGCATGCGATGCGTGAGGCGTTGCACGAGCTCGCTCCGCAGCGCCTCGTCACGCGCAATCTCCTCGGCGCGTTCCAGCGCCGAGCTCGATCCGCAGGAATTCCTTCGCATGACTGGATTTGCCGCTGATGAGAGAGTTCGATCACTGACTGACACGATACATCGCCGTGGCCGGCATCTCCAGCAAGGCGGAGGAATAGGCAATAGCTCACCACCTTTGGGCAGGGAGAAGTCGGCTTGATGCTCGTATCTTCTTTCTCACTATCGTGGCAGGAATAGGCAAACACGCGGGATAGAGCGGGAGACGTAGTGAACATGGCTGACAAGAGAGTTTGGCTCGTCACTGGAGCTGCGCGTGGAATGGGCGTGCACTTCGCCAAAGCTGCACTGGCGGCGGGCCATGCAGTCGTCGCGACTGGCCGGCGCCCGGACGCAGTGAGCAAAGCAGTCGGTACGTCGGACGACCTCCTGGTCGTCAAGCTGGACGTCACGAGCCTTGCTGATGCCGAGGCAGCGGCGAAGGCCGCCGTCGACCGATTCGACCGCATCGACGTGCTGGTCAACAACGCCGCCAACTTTCAAGCGGGCTACTTCGAGGAGCTGACACCGGAACAGGTCGAGCGGCAGCTCTCCACGAGTCTGATCGGCCCGATGAACGTTGCGCGAGCCGTGTTGCCATTCATGCGCAAGCAGCGGTCGGGGCACATCATCTCCATCTCGTCGAGCGCGGGCTTGACCGGCTTCGAGTTCTGCACGGCGTACTCCGCATCGAAGTTCGGCCTCGAGGGTTGGATGGAGGCGCTGCAGGCCGAGGTCGCGCCGTTCAACATTGCGACGACGATCGTGAATCCGGGTTTCTTCCGCACGGAGCTCCTTACGGAGGAGTCCACGCAGTATGCGGAGACGTCCATCGCGGATTACGCCGAGCGCACGGCGGCGCAGCAGGCATTCTGGAGATCGCAGAATGGCAAGCAGGCCGGTGATCCAGCAAAGCTCGCGAAGGCGCTGATTACGATTGCGAGCGCAGAGCCACCGCCGCGTCGGTTCATCGCTGGCGCGGATTCCATCGCGACGGCGGAACAGAAGATCGCGGATCTACAGGCTCAGATTGACGCGTATCGCGAGCTGTCGACGTCGTTGGCAATCGGGGACGATCTGACATAGTCAATCGAACGACGCGTGCCACGACGTAGGCTGCGTCGCACATCCATAAAAGCGTAAGCGGAAATGCGGGTGCGATCGTGATACCGAGAGATTCGACAGCGGGTATCAACCCGCCCTGAGATCGGTGGTGACTGCACGGCGTACCGTGCTCTCTGCGAATCGTGAACAGTCACTCACCGCGAAGTACCGCGACCGGATCCACCAACGTCGCACGACGTCCCGGCACATACGTCGCAATCAGCGCGACTGCACCCAGAATTGCGGCGGTCGAAGCGAACGTACCCGGATCACTCGGCGCGATGCCGAAGAGCAGCTTCGACATCAGCCGAGTTGCCACCAAACCACCGATCGTACCGACCACGATCCCGATGAGCGCCAGTGTTGCACCACGGCGCATCACGAGACCGACCACGCTACTTGGCCGCGCCCCCAGTGCAATGCGAACGCCGATCTCATGCCGGCGTTGCTGCACCGTATACGACATGACTCCATAGATGCCCACCGCCGCAAGCACGAGCCCAAGAGCACCGAAGAGCGCGAACAATGCGGCGCTGAGACGCGCAGCGCCGAGTGACTGATCGACGAGCTCCGTCATTGGGCGCAATTGCGCGATGGGCAGATCGCGATCGATCTCGTGAATCGCATAGCGCAACGGCCCGCCGAGGGTCATGGCATCGCCGGTTCCACGTACGACCATCGACATTGCGCCGTATGGGAACTGTGCCAGCGGCCGGTAGATCTCCATGAAAGGCTGCTTGTCCGCGCCCTCGTGATGTACATCGGCAGCGACGCCCACGATCTGCACGCGTTCGTTGCCATTCCATTCGTAGAGCAGGTAGTGCCCAACCGCACTGGCGCCGGGCCAGAGGGTTCGCGCCAGCGTCTCGCTGACGATGCCGACAGCCGCCGACTGCGCGCGGTCGTCCTCCGTAATGCCGCGGCCCTCCTTGATCGCGATGCCCATCGCCCTGAAGTAGCCCGGCGTGACGGCGCGCATGTCGCCGACGGGCTCCGCACCGAGTGCGGCTGCTGGCCGGCCTTCTACGTTGAATCCACTCGCCGAACGGTCGCCACTGAGCGGCAAGTAGCTGATCGAGCCCACGGCGGTGACGCCGGGAAGCGATGCGACTCGCGCTTCTGCCGCCTGAAAGAAGGCAAGCGTCAACGTGTCGTTGGAATACTTGCGACGTGGCAGGATGATTCGCGCGGTGAGCGCGTGACTCGGTTCAAAGCCAAGGCGCACCTGCTGCACCGCGGCAAAGCTCTGCACCATCAGGCCGGCGCCCGCGAGCAACATGAGCGCGAGAGACATTTCGGCGATCACGAGTCCGTTGCGCAATCGCGCGCTCGACCGCGACGCGCTCGAAGCGCCTCGTCCTCCTTCCTTCAGCGTCTCCTGGACGTCCGCGTGCAGCGCATGACGCGCCGGAGCGATTCCGAACGCGACGCCCGTGCCAATCGCTATCGCCGACGAGAAGAGCAGCACTCGCCAATCCATCGTCACAGCTGCGAACGACTCTGACGACATCCCATGCGGTACGAGCGCAACAAGTGCGTGCGTTCCGAAGAACGCGATGACCAGACCAATTGCCGCCGACACGAGGGCGAGCACAACGCTTTCCGTGAGCAGTTGTCGCACGATCCGCCCAGGAGAGGCGCCCAGCGCAATACGGACGGCGACTTCGCGTGCGCGGCCGGCGCCGCGGACCAGCAGGAGATTCGCGACGTTGGCGCACGCGATGAGGAGCAGGAATCCCACCGCGCCGAACAGCACCCACAGCGCTCGCCGTGAGCCGCCAACGAGGCTTTCGCGAATGGGCATGGTGAACGCCGTCCAGTTGGCGTTGACGGCCGGCAGCTCCCGTGCGCGGTCTGCCGCCATCGACCGCATCTCGCGGTCCGACTGCTCGAACGTCACACCGGGCCGGAGACGCGCGATCGCACGAAAGCTGCGGCCTGGCGCCGAGCGTAGTTGCGCGGACAAACGCATCGGGAGCCAGACGTCGACGGGCTCGTAGAGACTGACATCCGGCGCCGCGACTCCGATGACCGTGTAGTCGAATGCGTTCATCAGAAGCGATTTACCGACGACCGCGGAGTCGCCGCCGAACTGGCGCTGCCAGAACGCGTGGCTGAGGACGATCACATTCGGGCCGCCGGCCGAGTCCTCGGACGCGTCGAACAGGCGACCCACCGCTGGACGTGCGCCGAGAATGGAGAACACACTCGCATTGGCGATGCGTGCCTGGGCCGACACGGGTTCGGCGCCGCCGCCCGCGAGTGACACGCGCGATTCGCGGAACGCGCCCATCGCGCTGAACGACTTCGCGACATCGCGCCACGCGAGGAAGTTTCCGGGATTCAGGACGTTGCACGGTTTAGCGGCGGCGTCCGTGAGGTTGAGCTCACACAGCACGGCAATACGGTTCGGCTCGGGGTAGGGCAGGCCGCGCAGCAGCACTGCATTGACCACCGAGAACATCGATGTCGTGGCGCCGATGCTCAGCGCCAGCGTGACGACCGCGGCGACGGTGAACGAAGGTGACCGGCGCAGGTTGCGAATGGCGTAGCGAACGTCGTGGGCGAATTCCTCGAGGTGGCGGCTGCGAAATTCGTCACGCGCCTCCGAGGCCCATCGCTGCCGTGCACCGAATGCCAACAATGCAGCCCGCCGTGCTTCGGCGGGCGTCATGCCGGCGCGGATGTTCTCGTCCGTTGCCATGTCGATGTGGAAGCGCGTCTCTGCGCTCAACCGTTCTTCCATTTCTCCGCGGCGAAACACGCCGAGGGAAAGCGACGCAATGGAGTGCAGCCGGTCGATGAGTCGTCGGAACATGATCGGCGCCCTCACTCGGTCATGGCAAGAATGAGCTCGACCGCGCGAGACATCCGCTTCCAGGCCTTTCGTTCACTCGCGAGTCTCGTCCGGCCCGTGGCCGTGAGCTCATAGAATCGGGCGCGGCGATTGTTCTCGCTGATGCCCCACGCAGACGTGATGAACCCCTGACGCTCGAGACGGTATAGAGCCGGGTAGAGTGATCCCTGTCCTACCTGGAGGGCATTCTTCGAGCCCTGCACGAGGCGCTCAGTGATGCCCCAGCCGTGCATGGTGCCAAGCTGGAGTGCCTTGAGCACCAGCATGTCGAGCGTACCCTGCAGAAGGTCGTCGCGAGTGCGGTCGGCCATGCGCTCTCCCTATGATGGTCGAAAGGAGAGTATGACTTCTCCTTTCGAACGTCAAGGGGAATGTCCGTAGCGCCGGTACGGCGGCGCCGTCTCCACCTCCGTCCTTGCGCAGCGCAGACTGTTGCGGAATGGCACCGAAGATCATCGCATGGAACGAAAGTTCATCTGCGAATGCGGCGCCACACGTCCATGCCTCAGCGATACGAAGGCTGCGTCTGCCGATCGTGACGGCGTTACGTCGACGTTCAAGTACCCGCGCTGGTAGGATCGGCTCGAGCGCCGGGACGACGAGTGGTTCTTCTGGTTCGCGCACCAGGGCCAGTGGCATCACGTCTACGACGTGGCGCTCGTCCTCGGGTATGCCCGTCGAGTCCCTACGAATCGCCGCGTGCGACACACAGATTTTTCGTGTTGCAGTCGGTCAGCAGTGGCGCCGCACCATTCGATGAATGGGATCTTCGTTCCATCGTGACCCGACGCGAAGCACCATCGCCACGGCTACCGCGCTGCCAACCGCAATGCCTACAAGCATCAGGGCGTCCTCGATTTGTTTCAGCATCCTGTCCTGAAAAACATCTGCTCTCCGAATGCCACGAAGCATCAAGAGTCGACGAGCCTCAATCATCCTATAAATGGAGCGAGTCGAGTACGCAAAGCAATACAGGACTCGACGACGTCGCCAACCTCCGCACGACGGGCGCGCCACCGCCGTGCGCGGCGCAGACCGATACGATAGTGTCGCCCATACCATGGTGTCATTTCCCGATCGAGATGGGCCAGGAAGATTGCCTGTGAGTCGGCGCCGTTTCGTCACCGACTGGATGCATCTCACGCACACGCTTTCCAGGAGGAGCCCACCATGATCCACCCCAGCACCGTTTCGCGCCTCGGCGTGATCGCTAACGCACGTCCTCGAGACAGCACGGCACGCGTCAGCATCTGCGCACTCAGCCTCACGTTCACTTTGTCGGGTGCAGCGTTCGCAGCGGTCCCGACGTCCGGCGCAGGCCCGCAGGCCACAACACTCTCGAGGGAACCCAACATGACGCAGCTCAGCACCATGGACCGGCGCGCCACCACTCCAGCTTCGCGCGAGGCCGCCGACGAAACCGCGATCCGCGCCTTCCGCGCAAACGTATCCGATGCCGACGTCGCCGACCTCCGCCATCGCCTACAGGCGACCCGCTGGCCCGACAGGGAGACTGTCCCCGACGCGTCGCAAGGCGCGCAGCTCGCACAGATCCAGGAGCTCGTCCGCTACTGGGGAACGGACTACGATTGGCGCAAGGGCGAGGCGAGACTGAACGCCTTCCCGCAGTTCAAGACGAAGATCGACGGCGTGGACATCCACTTCATCCACGTCCGTTCCCGCCATCCGAACGCGATGCCGCTGCTCATCACGCACGGGTGGCCGGGCTCCGTGTTCGAGCAGATAAAACTCATTGGTCCGCTCACCGATCCGACGAAGTACGGCGGCCGGGCCGAGGATGCCTTCGATGTCGTGATTCCGTCGTTGCCGGGCTTCGGCTTTTCGGACCGGCCCACCGAGGTGGGGTGGGGGTTGGAGCGCATCGGAAGTGCGTGGGCCGTCCTCATGCAGCGGCTGGGGTACACGCGCTACGTCGCACAGGGCGGAGACTGGGGGGCCGGTGTGGTGGAAACGATGGGGCGGCAGGCGCCCCCTGGGCTGCTCGGCATCCACACCAATCTGCCGGCGGTGGTCACGGACGATGTCGGTGCGGCGCTGGGCGGCGCTCCCACTCTCACGAACTTTTCGGAAAAGGAACAATCCGCGATCAAGGACCTCGGCACATATGTAAAGGGCGGGGGCCTGGTCTACGTGGCGATGCTAGGCGCGCGGCCGCAGGCGGTTGGCTACGGCATCACGGACTCTCCCGCTGGCCTCGCAGGGTTCATGCTGCAGCACAGCGGATTCACAAATTGGTCTTACGGCAAGGACCCCAAGCAGTCCCCGACGAAGGATGATGTGCTGGACAACTTCTCGTTGTATTGGCTGACGAACACCGCGACATCGGCCGCGAGGATTTACTGGGAGAATCGGACGCTGAACCTGACCAGCGCGAAATCGGTGAAGACCAACGAGATCACGGTGCCCGTGGCGATCACCGTTTTCCCGAACGAGGTCATTCGCGCTCAGGAGTCATGGGCGCGACGCGCGTTCCCGAAGCTGACGTACTTCGAGGAGGTCGACAGAGGCGGGCACTTCGCGATGTGGGAATATCCCGAGCTCTTCGCCGCAGAGCTGCGTGCGGCGTTCAAGCCGCTACGGTAGAGCGTGTAAGGCAGGGACGACGCGGACGTCAGGCGCGTCGTCCTTGGCCGACGGGACATCGTCCGCATCGCTGTCCAGGCGGCGTGGGATGGAAAACACGAACGTGGCACCCGGTCCGTTCTGCGGCTCGACCCAGAGACGCCCGCGATGTTTCTCAACGATGGATCGGCTGACCGACAGCCCGATCCCCATCCCGCCACTCTTGGTCGTGTAGAACGCATCGAATAGGGTCTCGGTGTTCTGGGCACCGAAACCCACTCCACTATCTCGCACCACCACGCAAACACGGTCATCGTCGACGTACTCCGTTCTAATCAGCAACTGCCGCGGGCGATCGTCCACACTGGCCATCGAATCAGAGGCGTTCCGTAGCAGGTTCAGGATGACCTGCTGAAGTTGCACGCGATCACCGGTGATGGTCGGAAGATCGTCGGCGAACTCGGACTGAAGCATCACGCGATTTCCCTGAAGCTCACTCAGCGACAGCGCGATGACCTCTCGCGCGGCTTCGTTCAGGTCAACCGACTCCAGCGGGAAGTCCTTCTTGCTGAACAGCGCGCGCAGTCTCTTGATCACATCCGAAGCGCGGTTGCCATCGCGAATCGTCCGCCGTGCGGTCTCGCGTGCACCGTCGACGTTGGGAGGGTTCGCATCCAGCATCCGAAGACATGTGCTGGCGTTCGTGATAATGCCGGAAAGCGGTTGATTGACCTCATGGGCAATGGAGGCGGTCAAGGCACTCAACGTGGTGATCCTCGTGATGTGCGCAAGTTCGGCACGGGCCCTGTTCAACGCCTCCTCGGCGAGCATGCTCTCCGTCACGTCTTGCAGGGCGCCGACGAACATGGGCCGGCCCTCGACCTCTTCGACGACGTGCGCAACGCCTCGCACGTACTTGATCATGCCTCGAGCGGCAAAAATCCGAAATGCAAATGTGACGTTCCCACCCGCCATGCCACGCTCGATGACAGATTCGAACGATCGAAGGTCGTCAGGGTGGATGATGTCGCGGATCCTCTGCACTGAGACCTTTGTTCCCGCTTCGAACTCGAAGATGCGGTATGCCTCATCGGACCAGTTGTGGTCATCGTCCACGAGGTCGGTGATGAAGCTGCCTGTCTTGCTCAACCGCTGGGCGTCAGCGAAGCTGTCGTAGGCTCGCTTGAGCTCTGCCTCGGCCCGTTTTCGGTCCTCGATGTCCGTGTTGACGCCGTACCACTTCAGGATCGTTCCCGTCTCGTCGCGAAAAGGGTTCACACGAAAGAGGAACCAACGATACTCCCCGCCATGGCTGCGAAGTCGCACTTCGGCCTCGCCCGGCAGTTCCGACGCCAGGGAGCGCTGCCAGACGTGGGCCAGGCCATTCGTGTCGTCTGGGTGAACGGCCGCCGTCCAGCCCCAACCGCTGGCCTGTTCCGCGGTGAGCCCCACAAAATTCAGATAGTGCTGATTGAAGAACTCGGCGGTTCCATCGGTATGCGCCGACCAGGCGAGCGCTGGAATCGTATCGATGATGAGCTTGAGATCGCGTTCGCTCGTGCGCAACGCATCCTCAGCGCGCTTTCGCTCTTCGACGTCAGTCAGCAGCACGCACCATCGAAGGATGTGGCCGGTGGCATCGCGAAGCGGAAAGCCCCCGTTGGTGAACCAGCGATAGACGCCATCCGACCGCTTGAAGCGCTGCAGGATTTCGTAAGGACTGCCGGACGCAATCGCCCGCGAGAAGACGTCGATGACGTGAGGGAGATCCTCGGGATGAACGGTGTCGTTCGTGCCCCAGTGCTTGAGCTCTTCCAGCGTCTGACCGAAGTAGTCGAGCAGCTGACGGTTGACGACTTCGACCTCACCGTGTGCGGTGAGGAGTGCGACCAAGCCCGGGATGTTGTCGACGATGAGGCGCGACTCTCGTTCGCGCTCGCGAAGGACTTCGACTGTTCGGTGACGTTCCGAAAGGCGCGCCTGCTGGAGGCCGATGACCGCTTGACTCGCGGCGACATCAAGCAACAGCCGCTCGGTTTGGTTGGGAAAGTCGGCTCGGTGGCATCCGGCCACGACGATTCCGAACTCGGCCCCGGCACCTAGATCCGCCGACGCATGACGGACCTCGGCTTCTCCGCTCGCCACTGGCGCACCAATCCTCGTCATCTCGAGACCCGGGCCGCCTTGCGGATCTTTCAACTGGACGGTCACGAATGCGAGCGGGAGCTTCTCCAGCAGTGCGTCGAGCAGCGTCCCGATGATCTGCGACGGCTGTTCGCCTGTGGAAAGGGCAGGCAGCGCCATCACGCTGCCAATATCACTCAGACAGCGCTGCAGTCGGGCGACTTCATCGGTCGGACGCTCGAGCCGAGACTCCACGTCAAATTGAGATGTCGAGTACGGACGCGCGTGAACTACTCAGGGTCGTCCGTAGACATTACCGCATCGTGGTGAGGGCGCCAGACCCCCTTTCGACGCAAAGCGGAATGCGCCAAATGTTCCGGTGCGTCTGATTAGCGGAGCCGTGCGGTCATTGTCACGAGGTCGGCGAGCGAGTTGGCCTTCATCTTTCGCATGACCCGCCCGCGGTGGGCCTTCACGGTGATCTCGCTTATGCCGAGCTCACCACCCACCTGCTTGTTCAACAGGCCGGCCACGACGAGGCGCAGGACTTCGCGCTCGCGTCGACTGAGCGTGGTGTAACACTGGCGCAACGCGCCCATTTCCGCTTCATGACTCAGCGCAGCGTCGCTGGTCTTGATGGCGTGGCGGACGGCGCTCAACAGCACGTGGTCGCCGAATGGCTTCGTCAGGAATTCCACGGCACCCGCCTTCATCGCGCGCACCGTCATCGGCACATCACCGTGGCCCGTGATGAAGATGATCGGCATGTCCGCCCGATCGCCGGCGATGCGCTTCTGGAGGTCGAGGCCGTTGAGGTCTGGCAGGGAGACGTCGAGGACCAGGCAACTCGGCCCGTGAACCCGCGGGCGCGACAGGAATTCCCGTGCAGACGCGAATGTCTCCGCGTTCCAACCCTCGCAGCCGAGCAGCAGCTCGAGCGATTCTCGAACCGAAATGTCGTCGTCGACGACGAACACCGTTGGAGTAGTTGGTGACATGGACGATTCCTCGATACATCAATTCCCGCGCAAGGCAGCGTTGAGCGCGTCAAGCAGCGCCGTCTCGCTGAACGGCTTGAAAAGGCACTCCACAGCTCCCGCGGCGAGCATGCGCGGACGCACGAACTCGTCGCGGTGCGCAGTGGTGAACACGATCGGAATACTCTGACGGATGCGGCGCAGTTCCCGTTGCAGATCGGGCCCGGTCATGCCCGGCATGGCGATGTCCAGGATGAGGCATGCCGTCTGGCCACGATACTCGGAGGCGAGGAACTCTTCGGCCGACGAAAATGCCTGGACGTCAAAGCCAAACTCCCGCACGAGGTCCGGGAGCGACTCGCGCACGGACTCGTCATCGTCCACGACGGACACCAGTGTGCGCGTGGTTTGCTCGTTCGCCATGCGTCCCCTTGTGGCACTCTACCTCGCAAGATGCGCCACGTCATCGACGCAGGGCTATGATACTTTGGTGTCGGTCCGCATCTGCCCGCAAGGGATACCAAGATCTGCACGATACCATCGTGCAATTGGACAGCTTGCAGGCCTCGCCTATGATCGCATACGTCCAACACTTCATAGAAGGGAGGTCCATGTGAAGACAACGCCAATCATCGGAGTTGCGATGCTGATCGTCGCCGGCGCCTTCGCGCCCGACATGGCACGGGCGCAACAGCCGGGAAGCAAACGCACCGACCTGCAGCGCCACGATATCAGCGCTCCCGGGCGCGAAGTCGTGCAGGTCCGCGTGGATTTCGACCCCGCGTACATCAGTGCGAAGCACACGCATCCGGGCGAAGAGATCATCTATGTCATCGAGGGCACGCTGGAGTATTACGTCGACGGCAGGCCGCCGACGACATACAAGGCCGGTGATGTTCTCATCATCCCGGCCGGAACTATCCACGCGGTGAAGAACATCGGGAGCGCCAACGGGGCGGAGCTCGCAACGTACATCGTCGAAAAAGGCAAGCCACTCATCAGGTTGGTCAAGTGATCGCTGGCAGGCGATCGTTGACAGAGTTCGGAGGCCACACGCATCAGTGGCACGTGGCCCCTCACCGACGTGCCTCTAGTGCAGCGCTCTGAAAGGCGAGTACAGTTCGCTCACGAGCAGCTCCGGGTGTTCGCACACTGCAAAGCGGCCGCCCCGATCAACCCGGACGTAGTGAATGCGCTTGGGGTACGCCCGCTCCGTCCAGTCATGGTATCGGCAACACATGGGTGTCGGCGGTGGCTTCGTGCCCAATGCTGGCGTGATGCTACCAAGGTGTAATAGAGCTCCTCCGCATCGCGGGCTACTGTGAGGGCGTCCCTCACCGGGTGTCACTCATGCCATCGAGACGAGCTGCGTTACACGTTCTTGCTGTAGCCTGTGCCACGCTGGGTTGTGACGGAGGTGCGGACTCGCTCTACAACATGATCAGTGCGCCGAATGCCTTCGCGATGAGCGTGTCTTCGCAGGCGAAGAAGCCCACCATCGTCCTCGTGCACGGCGCGTTTGCGGACGCAACGTCGTTTCAGGCGTTGATCCAACTGCTTCAAGAGAAGCACTATCCCGTCATTGCCGTTCAGAATACGCTTACGTCGCTGGATGCCGACATCGCGACGACGAAGCGTCTCATTGACGCGCAGACGGGCCCAGTGGTGGTCGTCGGCCACTCGTACGGGGGCGCCGTGATCACGGGTGCCGCCGCCGGTAACCCCAACGTGAAGGCGCTCGTGTACATCGCCGCATTCGCGCCGGACGCGAACGAGCCGGTCGCTGCCTTACAAGGCAACTACTCGCCGCCGCCGCTCGCCACTGCGCTCGTGCCCGACGCCGCCGGGTTCCTCTATGTCGATACCGCGAAATTCCGCGATGTCGTCGCCCCGGATCTGCCGGTCAGCTTGACGCGAATCGCCGCCGTCACGCAGAAGCCGGTCATCAATAGCGTGTTCGGTGCATCGACTCCACAGGCCGCATGGCGCACCATTCCATCATGGTACATGGTGGCGAGCGAGGACCATGCAATCAATCCGAACCTGGAACGGTTCTACGCAAAGCGGATGCATGCGCACACCACGGAGGTCAAGTCGAGTCACGTGATGTACATCTCCCATCCGGTGGACGTCGCCAGGGTGATCGATGAAGCCGCCAAGGCAGCGGGGCGGCGACGCAGCCGTGAACAGCTGGACGTGCGACGTCGCGAGAGTCCTCGCAGCTCTGACCCCTATTCACTTCCATGCGAGAGGAAAAGTCTCATGAAGCGCGTCGTGATCTGTCTCGTACCCGCCTGGAGAGACTAGATGAAGGAGACAATCAACATTGATCGTCGCCGCTTCCTGGGCACTGCAGTCACGACCATTGCAGCAGCTCGGCTCCCCGCACTCGGTTCCGCGGCCGCGCAGCTCAGCATGATCCAATCCACCGAGAAGCCCGTGATCACACCGCCGGCGAACAGGTTCTTCGAACTGAAGCAGATCGATGCAGGCGTCCTGAATGTCGGCTACGCCGAGTCCGGCCCTCCGAATGGACCGCCCGTCATTCTCGTGCACGGCTGGCCGTACGACATTCACAGCTATGCCGACGTCGTGCCGCTGCTGGCCGCGAAGGGCTATCGCGTCATCGTACCGTATCTGCGCGGCTATGGGACGACGCGCTTTCTCTCGAGCGACACGGTCCGCAACGGGGAGCAGGCGGCCATCGCGGTCGACGTCATCGCGCTGATGGATGCGCTCGAGATTCCGAAGGCGATCATCGGGGGGTTTGACTGGGGAGCGCGCACGGCCGTCATCATGGCGGCGCTCTGGCCGGAGCGCTGCAGGGCCATCGTCGCGGTCAGCGGCTATATCATC
>JAQBPV010000248.1 GCA_028287345.1 Gemmatimonadota bacterium | reverse complement strand
CTCGCCCCGAAGAAGACCGTCGCCGTCCTCTACTTCGACAACCACACCGGCAAGCCCGACTACGACCCGCTCGGCAAGGGCATGGCCGCGATGATGATCAGCGACCTCGGCTCGGTGCAGGAGATCCAACTGATCGAGCGCGAGCGCATGCAGGATGTCGTCAAGGAAATGGAGACGCAGCATACCAAGTACTACGACTCCAGCACGGCGGTGAAGGTCGGGCGGCTGGCTGGCGCCGAGTACATCGTCGTCGGCGCGTTTGCCGCGCTGCAGCCGAAGATGCGCATCGACACGCGCGTCGTTCGCGTCGAGACGGGCGAGATCGTGAAGACTGCACAGGTCACCGGCGACGAGGACAAGTTTTTCGACCTGGAGCAGAAGCTCGCGAAGAACCTCATCGACGGACTCGGACTTGCGCTCTCGCCGGAGGCACAGGCGGCACTCGCGGCACGGCAGGAGCAGAACCGCGTCGACGCCGTCTCCACGATGCTCAACTTCTCGAAGGCATTGAACCTCTACGATCGCTCGGAGTACGTCGACGCTGCGCAGATGATGCTGCCCGTCGTACAATCGTCGCCGAACTCGATGCTCGTGCGGATGACCTACGACGAGATGAAGCGTCGTGCCGCCCTAGTGGCCGCGCAGAAGGCGAAGGACAAGATCAAGTCGGGACTCGGCGGGTTCCTGCGGAGGCCGTGAGCGCACTCTCGGTCGGCGTCGACGTCGGCGGCACCTTCACCGATCTCGTCGCCGTCGACGCGAGCGGTGACGTAACGACGCACAAGGTCTCCAGCACTCCTTCGGATCAAAGTCATGGTGTCGCCACCGCGCTGTCGGCCCTCGACGGCGCGGAGGTGTCGCGCTTCGTGCACGGCACCACCGTGGCGACGAACATGCTCCTCGAGCGGGCAGGCGCGCGCGTGGCGCTGGTGGCCACGGACGGCTACACCGACGTCCTCCACCTCGCGCGACAGGACCGTGCATCACTGTACGACCTCACGCGCCACCATCCGCCGCCGCTCGTTGCGCGCGATCACACGATAGGCGCGCGCGAGCGACTCGTTCCAGAAGGAGTCCATCTCGCGCTGACTGAAGCCGCCATCGCCGACGTGGTTTCCCGCGTGCGTGAGCTCGCACCGGACGTCGTTGCAATCTCGCTGCTGCACGCCTACGACGACGGCTCGCACGAACGTCGTCTGGCCGAGGCGCTACGCACCGAGCTTGCCCCGCTCGACATCGTTATCTCGTCCGAGGTCTTTCCCGAGATTCGAGAATACGAGCGCACCGCGACGACTGTCACCGAAGCGTATCTTCGGCCAGGCGTCGCCCACTATCTCGAGCGACTCACCGCACGCGCCGCATCGATGGGGGTTCCCGCACCGGGCGTGATGACGTCAGGCGGCGGCATGCGTACCGTGCAGCAGGCTGCACGCGGCGCCGCGTCGCTCGCACTCTCTGGTCCAGCAGGCGGCGTCGTCGGCGCCGCTGCTGCACTGCGCGCCGCTGGCTTCACCAACGCGCTGTCCGTCGACATCGGCGGCACGAGCGCCGACGTCGGACTCATTCTCGACGGTGAGCCACTCGTCGAACCAGGTGGACGCGTTGCCGGTGTGCCCATCGCGTTGCCGCGCGTGCTCGTCGAGACGGTCTCCGCGGGTGGCGGCAGCATCGGGTGGGTCGACGATGGCGGCGCGCTGCGCGTCGGACCTCGCAGCGCAGGGGCGATTCCTGGACCGGCAGCATTCGGCAACGGCGGCACGCTTCCCACCGTCACCGATGCGCACGTCGTCCTCGGCCACATCACCGCCGTCGCGCTGAGTGGGGGCGTCTCGCTCGATGTCGCGGCGGCGCATCGCGCCATCGCGACGCTCGCCGCACAGCTCGGCGCCTCGCCCGATCGCGTGTCCCGTGCGATGATCGACATCGCCGACGCATCGGTCGCGCGTGCCATGCGTCGTGTGAGCGTCGAGCGCGGCGTGAATCCGCGCGACTGCGTGCTCGTGCCATTCGGCGGCGGAGGTCCGCTGCACGCGTGTGGTCTCGCCGAGCTACTCGCGATGGACACGATCTTCATCCCGCCGCATGCGGGCGTGTTGAGCGCCCTCGGCCTCGCGATCACGCCGGAGCGACGCGATCGCATGGTGAGTGTGCTCGGTCGCGCCGACGCGCTCGACGCGGATGCGGTGCGTGTGGCGCTGCATCACGCCGCAAATGGCGTCGCCGATGGTGACGACTGGGAGCGGACCTGGACAGCACACATGCGCTATGTGGGCCAGGGCCACGAGCTCGACGTCGCTGCATTCGAGACCGACGACGGCAATGCACTCGCGACGCGCTTTGCCGCTCTGCATGCGCAGCGAAACGGCTTCACGCTCGCCACGCCTGCCGAGGTGATCGGCGTGCGCCATGTCGCGAGTGGCGCGGCGCATCCCGTACGTTTTGCGCGCAGCGAACATTCGGAGTGGAGTGACCGCACGATGATGGACGATGGTGGAAGTTTCGAAGCGAAACTGGCAGGTCCCGCAGTCGTCGTTCTCGCCGCCGCGACGCTCCGCATCGCCGAGGGTTGGATCGGCGAGCCTCATGTGACAGGTGGTTGGCTTCTGACGAAGGTGCGTTCGTGAACCACCCTGTCATCCCGGAGGAGCGAGCGGGGCGAGCGAGTGTCGGGACCTACTGTCGCGCCGATTATACTCGGCCATGGGTGACGCACAGCCGATGATCGATCCTCTTGAACTCGCAGTACTGGCTCACGGGGTGGCGATGATCGCCGAGGAGATGGGTGCCGTCCTCGTGCGAAGCGCTCTCTCTCCAAACATCCGCGAACGGAAAGACGCTTCCTCGGCGATCTTCGATGCCAAGGGCCGCATGATCGCTCAGGCCGCGCACATTCCGGTGCACCTCGGCGCGATGCCGGAGTCCGTCGCCGCTGTCATCAAACGCAGTCCAAAGCCGGGCGAGGTCTTCCTCCTCAACGATCCATACCACGGCGGCTCTCATCTCCCCGACCTCACGCTGATCGAGGCGGTGAACATCGATGGTGCGATCGGTGGCTTCACCGCGGTGCGCGCTCACCACGCCGATGTCGGCGGCATGAGCCCTGGTTCGATGCCGCAGGGTGCGACGGAGCTGGTGCAGGAAGGCTTGATCGTTCCACCCGTACGCCTCGTGCGCGAGGGTGTGCTCGACGAGGAGCTGCTGGGATTCATCCTCGCGAATGTGCGTACACCAGAGGAACGGCGCGGCGACCTCGGCGCACAGCTCGCCGCGTGCGCCACTGGTGCTTCAGGCTGGCGCGCCCTCGCCGCGCGACTCGGCGCCCCCAAACTCGACGCCGCGTGCGATGCCTTGCTCGATTACGCGGAGCGGCGCGTGAGGAGCCGTCTCAAATCACTCGCGAGCGCAAGCGGGAGTGCAACCGACAGGCTCGAGGGAGACGGCGTCACCGATGTCGACATCGACGTCGTCGTCGCGCTGCGTGTCGATGATGGACAGCTGCACCTCGACTTTACGGGCAGCTCGCCACAGGTCGCCGGCAATGTGAATTGCCCTGCCGCCGTCACTCGCGCAGCCGCGGTGTTTGCGCTGCGCACGCTGCTCGACGACGACGTGCCGACCAACGACGGCATCGCGCGTGCGATTACAATGGTGCTGCCCGACCGCAGCGCGGTGAATGCCGCGTGGCCTGCCGCGGTCGCTGCAGGCAACGTCGAGATGTCACAGCGCATCGCCGACACCATTCTCGCCGCATTGGGTAACGCGGGCGTCGACGTCGCGGCACAGGGCCAGGGCACGATGAACAACGTCACCTTCGGCGGCGCGGGTTGGACGTTCTATGAGACACTCGGCGGCGGACAGGGTGCAAGCTCGCGTGGGCCCGGCCCCTCGGGGGTGCACGTCGGCATGAGCAATACGCTCAACACGCCCATCGAGTCGCTCGAGCGCTCCACGCCATTGCGCGTCGATCGCTATGCGCTCCGCGAGCACTCTGGCGGCAAGGGCGCGCACCGCGGGGGAGACGGTGTCGTGCGCGCGTATCGCGCGACGGAGCCGTGCACGGTCACGTTGCTCACCGAGCGCCGACGTCACGCGCCGCGCGGCGTCGCTGGCGGCGACGACGGGCAACCCGGTCGCAACCTGCTCAACGGTGAGCCGCTTCCCGCCAAGTGTCGCATGGCTCTGAAAGCTGGTGACGTCGTCACCATCGAGACACCCGGCGGTGGCGGTTACGGATCGTGACCCTCACGACAAAGGTTCTGGTCGGACTCGTCGCGGGACTCGCCACGGGTATCGCCATCTCGACGTCGAACAACAGTGTACTCCAGTTGATCCCAGGCTACATCGAGCCAGTGGGCACCGTCTGGGTAAATGCACTGCGGATGATCGTCATCCCGCTCGTCGTGTCGGCGATTCTCGTCGGCATCACGTCGCTGCCCGATCGGCGGAGTGTCGGGCGAATCGGTGTTCGGTCATTGCTGCTCGCGCTGACGATTCTGGCGAGCGCCGCTACTTTCTCCGTCGTCGTCGGTCCGATCGTCATGTCTGGCCTCAACGTCGATCCGGCCGCCGCCGAAGCGATGCGCGCCAGCGCTTCCAAGGCGAGTGGCGATGCGCTGCAGAACGCGCAGAAGATCATCGGGTTTAGCCAATGGCTCGTCGAGCTCGTGCCGGCCAATCCAATCAAGGCGGCCGCCGACGGCGCGATGCTGCCCCTGATCATCTTCAGCCTGCTGCTCGGTCTCGCCATCGCGCAACTCGATGCGATTGGCCGAGAGCATCTCATGCGCGTGATGCGTGCGGTGCTCGAGGCGTCATTGACGCTCGTGCACTGGGTGCTCCTTGCGGCGCCGATCGGCGTGTTCGCGCTCACGGTGCCTCTGGCCACTCGATTGGGCATCGCTGCAGCTGGCGCCGTCATCTACTACGTGGTCGCCGTGAGTGGGATGATGATCGCCTTCATGGGCCTGATGTATCTGCTCGCGTGGTTCGTCGGCCGACAACCGTTGCGGGCATTCGCGCGCGCCGTCGCACCGGCGCAGGCCGTGGCGGTCAGCTCACGCTCCTCGCTCGTGACGTTGCCGGCGCTGCTCGAGGGGTCGGATACGATCCTGCATCTGCCACTGCCGATTCGGTCGTTCTTCTTTCCCATCGCCGTCGCGATCTTCAAGACCGGCAGCGCGGTGATGATTCCCATCGGCGTGCTGTTCATGGCGCGCCTTTACGGCGTCGACCTGAGCGCCGCGCAGTTGGTGACGATCGCACTGATGACTGTCGTGACGACGTTCAGCGTGCCCGGCGTGCCCGGTGGCACGATCATCGTCATGGTGCCGATCCTTCTCGCCGCCGATCTCCCCGTTGCTGCGGTGGGCATCCTGCTCGGCGTGGACACGATCCCCGACATGTTTCGCACGGCGACCCACGTGACGGCAGACATGGCCGCGGCGACGGTACTCGCGCGCTACGAGCCTCCCGAATCACTCGTCGCGGTGTAATGCCTCGAAGACCTTCGCCCCGACGAAGGCATCGAGCAGCTCGGAGTCGAGCATGCCTTCCTTCGCCTCCATGTGCAGAATGTCGATCGCCCGCGCGGTCGGCACCGCCCGCTTGTACGGCCGATCCGTTGCCGTGAGCGCGTCATAGATGTCTGCGATCGTCATCATCCGCGTCTGCACCGGAATCGACTCCGCCTTCACCGCATTCGGATACCCACCCCCGTTCAGCTTCTCGTGATGTCCGTACGCGATCTGCGGAATGTGCCGCAGCTCGCGCGTCCATGGGATCTGCTCGAGAAAACGGTACGTGTGCGTGACGTGTGACTCGATCTCGCGCCGCTCCTCGTCGTCGAGATTGCCCTTGCGGATCATCAGGAATTGCAGCTCGTGATCCTCCAGCAGCGGGCGCTCATGCCCCTCGAAGTCGGTGAACGTGCGACGGTTGATGTCGTGCAGCGCATCGAAGCTGCCTTCCGGCATCACCGTCGGTTCGTTCGCCTTCACGATCGAGTCGAGAAACTCCAGCAATTCCGAGCGACGAGCCGAGCGCTCCTGCTCCAAGCGCATCAGCTCAGCTTCGTAGCGCCCGGTCCCATGCGCCAGCACGAAGTTCGCACGGTCGCGCTCGAACTCCAGGTCGGAGCGCTGCAGCAGATAGCCGAACCTGTTGCGGATGATCTCGAGATCGGGCGCGTAGAGCTTCTTCTGCTTCACCAGCACCTGCTCGCGCACGCCGACCTTCCCAAAGTCGTGCAGCAGCCCCGCATATCGCAGCTCACGCAGCTGCTCGCGCGTGAACGTCACGTCGCGATACAGGCCATCCGAGACGCGATCCACCACCTCGGCCAGGCCAACCGTCAGCGTCGCCACACGTGCGGAATGACCTGAGGTCGTCGGGTCGCGGGATTCGATCGCCGTCACCGCCGCCGTCACGAAGCCCTCGAACAGGCGTTCGATGTCCTCGTACAGCTTGCCGTTCTCGATGGCCACCGCCGCCTGGGACGCGAGTGCGCTCGTCAGCTCCACACACCGGTCGTCGAAGTTCTGCACGTCGCGCTCGACCACCTCAGCGGAGCTGAGCTTGATGTCCGCGGCACGCTTGCGGTTGATCAGCTGCAGTACGCCGACCACCTCGTCGCGGTGCGACTTCATCGGCAGCACGAGCATCGACTTCGTGCGATACCCCACCTTCTCGTCGAAGCTGCGGTTCTGCTTGTACGAGCTGTCATCCGGCAGGAGATACACGTCGCCGATGACGAGTGGCTCCCCGGTGGCCGACGCGTAGCCCGCGAGACTCCCGTGATCGATCGGCACGGTGAACGTCTCGAAGGGCAGGCCGGGCAGCGAATGGTTCTGCGCGATGGCGCAACGGAGCCGGTAGGGCGCGCCGTTGTCGTCGCGTTCAACGAGGTACAGCGAGCCCGCGTCCGCACTGGTGAGGCGGCGCGCCTGCGTGAGGATCAACTCCAGCAGCGTGTGCAGATCGCGTTCGGTCGACAGCGCGACGCCAATGGCCGTCAGCTCGCCGAGCTCGCGGGCGCGCTCGGCTGCATCGTCCCGCGCTCGACGCTCGGCCACGAGCGAGGCAGCGAGCCTGAATGCGCCGCGCAGGGCCGTGATCACCGTGCCGACCGCGGCATCACCGGGCAGCCAGCTCGTCACCAGGTCGACCGGAAACCCAGCAGGCGGTTCCTTCTCGCCGACTTCTCCCAGTCCGACCATCGCCGCGACACCCGCGAGCTCCTGCACCCTTGCCAAATCATCCCCGATGCCGAGCAGCAGCGCACGATCGAGTGCGATCACCGTGGGGCGATCGGGGTCGAGCGCCCTTGCCGTCGGCAGGGCAGGGATGTGCCGCACTTCGACATCATCCCCACGACGTCCGAGAGGCGCAGTGGAGATCGTTCGGCCGACGGCGGTGAGGAGTAGTGGCTTGAGATTCGGCTGCATGGGAACGACAAGGTAGAAACGACGAACCCGCCGCCGTCCAAGTCATGGACGGCGGCGGGTTCGTTTTGTCACTACCGCGATATCAGGAGCCCTTCAGCTTTGCCTGCTCGGCGCGGGCCGGACCGTAGTCCGGGAACTCCTTCAGCACAGCGCCGAACAGCTCGACGGCGCCCGCCTTGTTGCCATGATCCTTCATGTCGAGCGCCTTGCCGTACATCACGGCGACGCGCATCGGCAGCTTCGCGGTGGGTGCCGGTGAGCCGGCCTGCGTTGCGCCCGTCACTGCGGTGGCGGCTGGGGTTGCATCGCCGACCCGACGCAGCGCTGCCGGGCGGGCTGGCAGCTTCATGCCGGTGTTGAGCTTGCTCGCGAGCGTGCCGACGCTGGACATGATGTTGTCGGCCTTGTCGTCCACGCGCTCCACATGCTCGATCTCACCCGTCTCGACGTTCACTGCGCGAGCGTCGATGCGGAAGTTGCCCTTCGGGTCCGTCATGTAGACGCCGAAGATCATGTGCTGTGCGCCGAGGAGCTTGCCCACCTTCACGGCGGTCTCCTTGTCGACCTGGCCGCCCGTCACGAGCTTCTGCTCGTCGACGAGCTTCTGGACCTGGTCGCGCTCGATGACGCGAATGGCCGTGTTGCCCGACATGTCCGTGATGAGGAAGTCGGGGATGCCCTTGCTCAGGCCATCGTAGTCCTTCGCGTCCTTGCCGAACGAGCCGTTGTTGAACGACATGATCGCGACCGTCGGCTTGCCAGCCTGCGCGTGCACCACGGTGACGGGTGCTGCGAGGCCGACGACGGCGGCGGCCAGCGAGACGAAACGTGCGATGCGGGTCATGGTCTCCTCCGAGACTCGTACGGAATATCGATCTTGATCGGTACTTCGGCGCATCCGCGCCCGTTGTGGTGCTACGGTCAGACGAACAAGCTCATTCCTTCAGCAGCGGCAACCACTTCGAGCCGCGCTCCCTTCGATGCCACCAGCGCTCGGCACTTCTCCAGCCACTGGTCGACCTCATCATCAGTTCGTTCAGGGCGATGATGGAAGAGCACCAGCCGCTCCACCTCCGCTTCGATCGCAAACTCCACCGCGTCTTCGTACGTCGAGTGTCCCCAACCGACGAACGTGTCGTATTCCTGCGACGTGAACATCGTGTCGTGCACCAGGACGGCGGCGCCGCGGGCGAACTCGACGAACCGCTTGCGCCAGCCAGGATGGTCGTCGTACTTGGCGCGAGGGCTCAATTCGTTGTCCGATACATAGACGAGCCCACGTACCCCGACGTTACCAGGCGTGATTCCCTCAGTGAAACGGTACCCCAGCGCCCCTCCCGGGTGCCGGACCGCCATCGCCGAGACCTCGTACCCGATACCCTGCGACTGCTCCTCTCCCAGCTCCTGAAAGTCGATCCGCGCCTGCAGCTCCTCGAAACTGACCGGAAACACTACAGGTGACATCTGGTCGCGGACGACCCTGTCGATACTCGTCTGGAGCGACTTGGAGCCCCAGATCGTGAAGTGATTCCCCTTCTTGAACAGCGGCGCGAAGAACGGGATCCCCTGGATGTGGTCCCAGTGCGCGTGCGTCAGGAAAATGTCGCCAGCAATCGGCGCTCCGTCCGCCCGGTCCATGAGCGACCGGCCCAGTTCACGAATCCCCGTTCCGGCGTCGAGGATGACCAGCCAGCCGTCCGCGGTCCGGAGCTCCACGCACGGGGTGTTTCCCCCGTATCGAACCGTGGAAGGTCCTGGGCTCGGGATGGAGCCGCGCGTCCCCCAGAATTGCACCGTGAGAGGCATTAGCCCGTCCCGTCGTTCACGAGACAGTATGCGTGCATAGGGTCATTTTTCGCGAGGGAGCCGGTCACGGGTCGCACGTGATGTTTGTCACACGCGAACCTGAGCTCGCTTCTCGAGGGCTTCACGATTCGCAACGGCAATGCGCCGGCGGTCGACGCGAATCAGACCCGCCTCCTGGAAGTCCTTCATGGCGCGCGACACGGTCTCTCGGCTGGCGCCGATCATCTGGGCGATTGTCTGATGGGTCAGGACCTTGTCGATCGTGGGGCTTCCGCCCTCCTCGGCCAGGTCGAGCAGGAGTCGCGCGATACGTCCGGGGACGTCGAGCAGCACGAGGCCCCCGATCTTCTCGTCGGCCCGGCGCAGTCGCCGTGAGAGCTCCTGGAGAAGCGCCCAGGCAACGCTGGGGTTCGCGTCCACCCGGCGACGGAAGTCCTCGCGCCGCAGGATGAGCAGCTGCGCGTCTTCCATGGCGATCACGTGGGCGGATCGCGGCTGGTCGTCGATCAGGGCGAGCTCACCGAAGTGGGCGCCCGGCTCGAGAACGCCGAGGATGACCTCGCGGCCGTCCTCGCCGATGAGTACGACTTTGACTCGACCTGTCCGAAGGATGAACAGGGAGTCGCCCGGGTCGTCCTGAAAGAGGATGACGCTCCCTTTCGGGTACGCGCGCTCGCGCACGAGCTCGCCGAATTTGGCAAGCTCATCGCGGTCGAGTCCGTGAAAGAGCGGGATGCTGGAAAGGAAATCGGCGGTCTGTGCGATCACGCGGCGGCCCGCTGGGAACCCGAATAGTGGATTCAGGCTAACGTACCGCCCGCTCAGGGATGTGTCAAACCTTGAATGAGCGCGGTTGCCGAGTGTGAAGTGTTTGTCACAGCGCGACTTGCGGTCCAAATTGGCGCCGCGCGGGACCTTACGGGCTTTGGAGTCTCAGTCCCTGTACTGAAGCCGTAATCGCCATCACGTCGCGTGGCGTGGCACTGCGCGCACTGCACCCGACAGGTCGAAGGTGATAACGGAACCGTTGGGGAGACGCACGGTTCATCCGCCCTTGGAACGCTTCGTCAGCGCGCCGAGCGAATCATCACAATGTCGTGGACGTGCCAGTTCCCGCACGCAACCATTGCCTTACTCAACACAGTGGACTCATGTCTGCGACGACGATGCCATACTCCACGATGCGCTCCAACGCGATGTCGCGACTCATCCGCGCCGGAT
>JAQBPV010000233.1 GCA_028287345.1 Gemmatimonadota bacterium | reverse complement strand
AGTGCACGCCGCAGAAGACGATGACGTCGGCGGGGGTCTTGGCCGCTTCGCGCGAGAGGCCGAGCGAGTCGCCGACGAAATCGGCGACGTCCTGCACCTCGGGGCGCTCGTAGTTGTGCGCCAGGATTACGGCGTTCCGGGCTTTGGCGAGCGCCTTGATCTCTTCCTGCAGCAGGCTGACGAGTGCGTCGTCAGGACGAATGCCTGTGTGTGTCTGGCCCATCCAGATAAAATAACATCGGGATTGGTTTGACAGCTTGCACTGAACTCATGGCTAGAGCCACCGACGAGAAGTGTTCCCGTCCCCGCCTTCCGAAGACAGCCGTGCGAAATTTCGTGGGCATTGATTCGTGCCGGCAGCTGGGTATGGGTCGCATCGCCGTTCTTGTCCGAAGTATGCTGCATCTTTCGGACAAGTTTCGCTGTCCGAAATATGCTGTATATTTCGGACATGGCAAAGATCGACCCCGTCACCGATCTCAAGAGCTTGGTCTTGGCGCGCGTACGCGCCGAACTCGACACTGTATGGACGCCTGCCGACTTCGTCGACTTGGCAGGCAGAGCCGCTGTCGACAAGAGCCTGCAGCGGCTGGCAAAGACAGGTGAGCTCCGGCGTATCGCGCGAGGATTATACGATCACCCGCGCACAAACAAGCTGACTCGCCAACCGTCGGTGCCGGACTACCGAGCTGTCATCCGGGCGGTGGCGCGCCGCGACCATGCACGCGTGCTGATCGACGGTATGACAGCCGCGAATGATCTCGGCCTCACGACCGCCGTGCCGGCCCGCGTTGAAGTGCTCGTGGATGCGCGCCTCAAGCCGATTCATCTGGGCAATCAGGAAATCCGCTTCACGCCAGCCGCCTCGAGCCGCCTCTATTGGGCGGACCGGCCGGGCATGCGAGTCGTGCAGGCGCTGTACTGGTTGCAGGACACCCTCGCAGACGCCGACGAACGCATCCGGATCAGGGACCGCCTGCGCCGCGTGCTCGCCAACCCTGCCCACGGCTCCGCGATCCGCCACGATCTCTGGATGGGCCTTTCAGCGCTTCCGATCTGGATGCAGGAGTTCCTTCGTGATCTCCTCGGCTCCTCCGCCAAGTCTGTGGATGTCGGCCGATGAGTGCCGAGGCCTACAACCAGGTCATCACCGCGCCACGCCGCGACCGCCGCGATCTCTTTCTCACTGCCGCGCAGCGATTGGGCACCACCGTGGGCAACATCGAAAAGGACTTTTGGGTTTGCTGGACGCTGAACGTACTCTACCACGGTCTGCCGCCCAACAGCCCGCGCCTGCTCTTCAAAGGCGGCACATCGCTATCAAAAGCCTATGATCTGATCCAGCGTTTTTCCGAAGACATCGATGTGACAGTATTTCGGGATGACCTCGACCAACCAGCGTCAGCGGACGAGCTCGGGGCGCTCTCCGGCAGGCAGCGGCGGGCAAAGCTCGATGCCATACGCGAGGCATGCCATGCATATGTCATCGGGCCCCTGCGGGCTGCGGTGGCAACGCGTGTGACAGACGCCACGGACGGCCAAGGACACGTCGACATAGATCCCGGAGACGCCGATGGCCAGACCCTGCTCGTATCCTATCCGGCAGTCGAGGATATCGGAGACGCTTACGTCCGGCCAGTGGTCCGCATCGAGCTTGGCGCGAAATCCGCGCTCGACCCGCACCGGCCGGCATCAATCCGTCCGTACATCGCCGCCGACAGCCCCGGCCTCGACTTCAATGTCGCCGACGTGATGACGATCGAGCCAGCACGGACCTTATGGGACAAGATCGTGATCGCTCACGGTTTGCGTCGCTGGTACGAACAGCGCCGCGCGCTCCGTCAGGAAGGAGAGCGCATCTCCCGGCACTACTACGACCTGCACTGCCTGCTTCACTCCGACATGGGAGGGGCGGCGCTCGCGGATCGCGCACTCGGCGCCGATTGTGTGCGTCACGCACGGATGTTCTTCTTCGATCGTCCCGACTACGATCTCGCGTCAGCACGATCAGGCTCCTATGCGCTGGCGCCCGTCAGCGGGATGATCGACGCACTGAACCGGGACTACGCCGCGATGGTGCCGATGATCTTTGGCGACGCGCCACGATTCACTGAGATCGTGGAGTCGATCAGAAGCATCGACGCCATCGTCAACCGCTAGTTCCTCTCGCCAGCGTGGTCCTGCATCGAGCTGGCTACTAGGTCAGCGCGCCGTCGGTGCTCCTTCCGTACAGCGATGGGCTTCGTAACATGTGCGCGACGGTAGTCGACCACCCCAAACGCTGCGTGCGACACTCAGTGGAGAAACGCCTTCGTCCAGACCAGCAGCACGCGTTGGAAGCCCTGACACTGACGCTTGACCGTACCTCCACGCCATGCGGTGGGCAGGGCCATCGCGAACGCCGTCTCCACGAGCGCAATGTCGGCGGCGGGCACATTCGCGATCCTCGACATGTCGGCGGCCACGCCGTCCAGGTACGAGGCGCACGCCTCGTGATAGAGCGCCACCTTGAGCACATCTCGCACACTCACGTAGCGGCCCATCGCCGTCGAGTCGACGAACTCCCCCATCTTCTCTTGGCGGCGCTCATCGATGCCCACGCGAATCTGGCGTCGAGCGTCGACCGACCCCGTGACGTGCATCTCCGAGAGCGTGGTCACTCGGCGCAGCAGAATCTCGACGTCGGCCATGTCCGTGGCGCTGACGTCGACGACCTGACCGGTCGGTGCGCGCCCCAACGCCCAGATGGCGAGCTGCTGCGTGCCCAGCGGGACACCGGTCAGCACGAAGCGGCCCGCCGCATCCGTGCGGACCACCTGCTCATCCAACGAGACGTTCGCCCCTTCGATCGGCCGCTCGCGCTCGTCGCGGACGATTCCTCTGATGGACCGGCGCTGGACCGTCGCGCCCTCGACGTTGTCGGCGACGACGCTCAGATCCTGCCGGCTCACGCCGCGCGCGCCGAGCGTCATCGCGACGCCGTGCGTCGCGGTCCCGCCGCCCGACACCGCGGTCACAGTGACGTTCACACCGCGCGGCACTCGGCAGGCGAGGTACGCGCCGGTGCTGTCCACTCGCGTCGTCACGGACCATGAGCGCGCCGAGAGCACCTTGTCTTCGCCGGCGGTCACCTCGATCCATGACACGACGACACGACTTCCGGTTGCCGGCGCCAGCGTCAGCGCGTTCTGCACGCGACCGTGAATGAGCCCGATCGTGGAATCAGACGTCGTCGCGCCGCAGGTGACGGACATCAGCGTGGCGAGTGAGGGCACGCTCAACGACACGCTGTCGAGGGCGCCGGAGCTCGTAAATTCTCGACGCAGACCGCCGATCCCCAACGAGTCCAGCGCGGCGTGGTAGACGACGAGGTCGTGTCGCCCGTTGGACAGTCCAGCAAAGGTGAATCGTCCCCGCGAGTCCGTGCTGGTCGTCTGCGCGCCGGCGTCCAACACGACGAACGCCTCGGCCAGCGGTGCGCTGGCCAGACTGTCGAACACGACGCCGCGGAGTGCGGGCGACGTGACCGACTGCGCGGCGAGCGACGCACCGGCGACACAGAGTGAAGCCGCGACGAGCACGGCACCCCTCCTCATCACGGCTCGCCCGTCGACATGCGGAATCCCTGAGACGGGATGACCTGTTCCGTCCGTAGCGGCTCGCGCAGCCGAGCGGGCACTCTCGCCCACTGCGCCGCGCTCAACGTCGCCTGCCCCGCGGCAATCCCCGCGTCCACCACCGCGCGCGCATCGCGCAATGCCTCCGCGAGCTGCGCGCGATACGCCGCGGTGCTGCGGACCGAATCGGGCGCCGTCGCAATCTGCGTGAGTCTCACGACCACCTCCGTGATCTGCGGCGCCAGGGAGTCGGCGGCCTGTTGCAGCCGGCTCACCTGCGCGGGGAGAAGATCTAACCCGGCTGGGCCATTCGCGGCAAGAAGTTGCGTGGGAACGTTCACCACGCGCTCGCCAATCGCGCGTTGCGCGATGGCGATCGAGCGCCGCGTAGCGGTCGCCGCTCCGGTGATGTTGGCAAGGGCGAGGATCGACGGATCGGTGCCCAACGTGAGCCGCGCCTGAAGCGTGAGCACGAACGGAGAGCGGGCAAGCCCACGCACGCCGGCGATCTTACCGAACTGCGGATTGACGTCGT
>JAQBPV010000185.1 GCA_028287345.1 Gemmatimonadota bacterium | reverse complement strand
TCGGCGACGGGTCGTGGCCGATGATGCTCGGTTCCTGCATCGATCCCATGCTCGTGACCGTGCGGCTCCACGCCGTCGGCCATCCGTAGCGCAGCACGAGCTCCGCGGCATCTCGGCCCCAGCTCAGAAGATGTGGCGTGGCTGCGCGCTCACCCAACCAGTTGAGCACACGTCGCACGTTGAACTCGTTCTGCCATTCGTTGCCGCGGGTGGAGAACTGCGGGCGGCTGAGCAGCCAGTACCTCGCTTCCAGCGCGCGACGCTCGTCGCAGCTGCGATGCTCGTACACGTCGCGATCGTCGTCGCCCAAAAGCGGACCGATGTCACGCCACGAGCACGACTCCTCGGTCGGCAATGCGCTTACGGCCACCGCGAATGCCGAGTCGGCGCGATGCGCGTCGCCGTGCGCGTGCGCCGCGTAGCCGGCGAGTGCGCTGCACCACCAGGCCGTCGCGCGACACTCGCGCGCCACACTGTCCGCTGCGGCGAGGTAGCGTCCGTCGACGCGATAATGAATGCGCATTCCCGCGAGCCAGTCATCTCCCGGATAGCGCGCCGCCGCGAGATCGAGCTGCGCAATGAGCTCGTCGCGACGTTCCCGAATGGCCGCCTCCTCGGGCGGAAACGTCGGCACGTGCTCGTCGTACCACCAGCAGTACCTGCCGAGTCGTACGTCGCATCGCCCGTTGCCGCGGTCACCGAATGGAAGGTGCGCGCGACGGTTTCGCTCGAACGACGCCTGCGCACCTCGCGCCCGATTCAGGTCCCGGGCGGAGTCGGCGGCGCTTCGCTCACCGGGACGCTGCGCCGCGCCGCTGAGTGCCGGCGCATGGAGCTGCAACGCGAGAGCGAGCAACGCGACGTGCATATAATCGTCCTCCGTTCAACGGAAGAAGTACACGAGGAGGCCGAGCTCGATGCTCGCCGCCACGATTCCGAAGATGATCGCCACACGAAGGTCGCGTGCGGTCTGACGTTGGTCTTCCTTCAGGATGCCTCGAGTGGTTTCGGCGTGCTCTCCATAGCCTAGCGCGGGAGACGCACGCCGTCGAGCTTCCAATTGCCTCGCGTGAGTGCCCTCCACGTAGTGATCTCATGAGACCGGGAACCGTCACGCTCGCCCTCCTTGTGCTCGCCGCGGCGAGCGCCTGCGAGGCTCCGACCGCGCCGTCGATGTTCGTCTACTCCGATCGTGCGATCGCCGTGCCCACGGTGTCGAGAGGGTGGAAGGCGGTCTCCGTCGGCGGCTCGCACAGCTGCGGGCTTCGTCTCGACGGCACTCTCTACTGCTGGGGCGGCAATGCGAGCGCGCAGCTCGGCGTCGGTGATGCGCGGGGACAGTGCGGCGCGCGTAAGATCCCATGCGAGGCAGGCCCGCGCGCCGCGCTCACGACCCAACGCTTCCTGTCCGTGCGCGCGGGGCAACGACACAGCTGCGCGATCTCCGTCGAGCGTCGCCTTTTCTGCTGGGGCGAGAACCTCAACTTCGCCACGGGAGTCGAAGCGGAGCCCTACGTCACCAAGCCCATGGCGGTGCTCCCCGAGCTCCAGTTCATCGACGTCGGACCCGGCATGACGCACACATGCGCCGTGCGCACCAACGGCGCCGTCTATTGCTGGGGGGAAGGTGCATTCGGCGCGCTGGGTCGCGGAGACACCATCTCCACCGTGATCCCCGCGCCCATCGTCAGTGAGGAGCGCTTCGTTCTCGTGCGCTCGGGCCGGCTGCGCAGCTGTGCCATCGGCGTCGAAGGTGGTCTGTGGTGCTGGGGGCTCGAGTGGGAGTCGACGTCCGGGAACATCGACTACTTCCACCAACGACTGCTGCCCCATCGCATCGACGGCATCCCACCGCTGCGCGACATCTCCATCAGCGCGTCCTCCACCTGTGCCGTGACTGTCGACGGGATTTCCCTCTGCTGGGAGGCGAACGGTTTCGCGCAGTTAGGGGATGGCACCATGACGAGCACCGCGACTCCTTCACCCGTGGCCTCCAAGGAGAGGTTCACCGGCGTGAGCACCGGCATCATCCAGAGCTGCGGCACCGCGGTCGACGGCCGCGCCTACTGCTGGGGCAACAACTCCTTCGGCCAGCTCGGCGTCCCCCGGCCTGGCGACCACTGCGGTGCTCTGGAATGCAGCCTGCAACCGATCGGCGTGTTCGGCCTTCAGCGGTTCGATGCGGTCGAAACCGGGTTCGGAACGCATACGTGCGGAATTACGGTGGACACGTCGATACTGTGCTGGGGCCTCGGGTCCGAGGGGCAGTTGGGCGACGGCTACACGCGCGACAGGCAGAGCTTGCCGGTGGGCGTGCTGGCTCCCACACCGTAATTCGGCGTCCTGAACTCTGTCGCGGCCCTGCGGGAATCCTCAAACCGTACGTTGCCTGTAATCGTGCTCACCGTAGCGACCACCACTACACCGAGGTGAGACTTATGGATGCAGGTGCCGATGACTATATCACGAATCCGATCGATCCGCCGCGATTTCTCGCCAGGTTCAAGGGTGCCCTCCGCCGCGCTGGAGTACCATGACGGAATCCACCAATTCAAGCGGTGAGGACGCAAGTCTTCCAGGTACGGACGAAGCCGCATTGGAGCGACTCAAGCGCTTCGGCGGAGGTAAGTTGCTCGGTGAGATGATTTCGCTGTTTCTCGAAGCGGCGCCGGAGCGCATCAATGCCGCGAAGGACGGCGTCGTGGCCAACGACGTCAAGGCGACGGAGATGGCACTACACGCACTGAAGTCGAGCTCTGCACAGTTGGGCGCTATGCGCATGCAGCGACTGTGCGAACGAGGGGAAACACTCGCGCGCTCTGGAACGTTGGAGAATGTCGCAGGTCTCGTCAGCAGTCTCGAAGAGGAATTTCCCCGCGTGCAGAGCTGGCTCGAGCGCGCCCGCCGACCGGAGGTCGCATGAACACAGTTGCTGTCGTCGAAGACAACGCAGACAACAGGCTGCTGCTGCAGGCCATCCTCGACGGACTGTACGAGGTCGTCGAATATGAGAACGGTGTCGATGCGCTCGCTGGCCTCGCCGCGCAGTTGCCCGACCTCGTGCTGCTGGACATCTCGCTGCCCGGCATGGACGGCAATGAGATTCTGGCTCGCATCCGCGCCGACGAGCAACTCCGTCGTCTGCCCGTGATCGCGCTCACTGCCCACGCCATGGCGGGCGATCGCGAGAAGTACCTCTCGGCGGGATTCAACGACTACATCACCAAGCCTATCGTCGATGAGTCGCTGCTACTCTCCGCCATGGAGAAGTGGATTGCCGCCGGACGCGAGGGCACCATCTGATTGCGTCTGGCGTGCCGCGTGCGGCGAGAACGATGCGGCGTACGGCGCCTCGTGCTGAGTGAGGCGTGCAGCGTGATGCGATTCGTGTTGCGGCCGAACGTCTGGTTCGCCGCACCTTGACTCGGTCTTTCTGCGTTGTGTTGCGTCTGACGTTGTTTGCGGACGCTTCACATTTGCGCGAAAGACAGAGAGGCGGGTTCGAACCATGACCGCGACCGCCGTCCGGATCGCCGCCCGCCTCACGCCTCGACTCCGCACGTCGCGCCGTACGCCGCATCGTTCACGCCGCGCCCCTCGCGCCGAACGGCTACGCGACTACGGGGTAGAGACTAGCACGTGACGTGCGCCGCGATTCCATCGTCCCAAGACTGTGGGCGCGCACAGCGCCAAGTGCCCCTCCCGCCCGCCTCAATTCCCTCCGACATGCCGAAACTCTCACCGACCGTGCAGCGCCTCATCGTGGCGTTCACGACCGGACTCTTCCTCGCCTGCGCTGCTCACGTCAGCTCGCAGCCCGGTGGGATGTCCGCAGCGATCTCGACCCAGCCGTAGGCCTACGCCTCTCGCAGCGCGGCCATCGGTGTCTCCCTGAACACCTCGCGGCCCGTGAGCATCCCGATGCTCACCGCCAGGGATATCATCAGCAGAGCAACGAGCATCGCCGGCAGGAGCGCAGGCACGAAGGGCTGCTTGAACACGAAGTGCATCAGCCCCCACGCGCCGCCCACGCTGAGCACCACACCGGCCATGCTGCCCAGCGATCCCAATAGCAGGTACTCCGCGAGCATCACGCGTCCCACCTGACGCTTCGTCGCGCCGAGCACCTTGAGCAGCACTCCCTCGCGCAACCGCTCGCGACGGGTCGCACTCACGGCGCTGAACAGCACCGGGATGCCCAGCGCGAGACTCAACCCCGCCATGAATCGGATCGCCGCCGTGACCTTGTCGAGCACCCGGCCGATCGTCTGCTGGATGAGCGTCAGGTCGAGGCTCGATATGTTCGGAAAGCGCGTGACCACATCGCGCTGAAGCCTGGCCACCGCGCCTTCGCCCTTCACGTCGGCGAGCGTGATGTACTGCTTCGGCGCCTTCGCCAGCGCGCGCGACTCGAACACGACGAAGAAATTCGGCTCGAAACGCGTCCAGTTCACATCGCGAAAGCTCGTCACGCGTGACGGCACCTTCACTCCCTGCACGTCCCACGTGATCGTGTCGCCCAGGCTGACGTGCAGTCCCTTCGCGATGTCGGCGTCCAGCGACACCTCGGGCAATTGCGTCACCGGCGAACCACCCACCGGGAACTTGCCCTTCGTCAGCTTCTCCGACGGCATCAGAGAATCGCGGAACGTCGAGCGGAACTCTCGCCGCAACACCCATCGTTCGCGCCGCTCGCCGTTCTTCGTCGGATCGGGCTTGAGCAACTGCTCGCCGACCACAGAGTTGATCGCCGTGATCTTCATCGGGACCATCGGTGTGCGCTGTGTGACTGTGTGTCCTGCGGCGCGGATCAGCGAGTCGAGCGGCGCACCCTGGTCGTCCTGCACGTCGAAGAACAGCACGTTCGCCTTCGAGGCATCCAGCTTCACCGACACCGTGCGCAGCAGATTGTCCTGTACCTGATAGACGGTGCTCATGAGAAAGACGCCGAAGCCGAGCGCGAGCACCACGGCGCGAGTTTGATTGCCCGGCCGGTAGAGACTCGCCACGCCTTGCCGCAGAACGAACGGCCACGACGGACGAACCACGCGCCGCGCAGACGCGCTGAGGGCCCACGCTGCGCCGTACAGCAGCGCAACCGCCCCCGCGATGGCGCCGGCGAATCCGATTCCTTGCTGAACCGTCTCCGCGCGCGCGATGCCGAGTCCGGCGATGCTCAGCGCGATGGTCACTCCGATGAGCACGCGAATCGGATCGAACTTCGCGCCGCGCAGCGCTGCCGTATCCGACTCGCGCCGCAGCGTCTGCAGCGGACTTACGTTGCGCAGCGAGATGAGCGGCATCAGCGCGAAGACGAACGACACCCACACGCCGATGAACAATCCCGT
>JAQBPV010000182.1 GCA_028287345.1 Gemmatimonadota bacterium | reverse complement strand
CCAGCGTTCGTCCTGAGCCAGGATCAAACTCTCCAAGAGATTTTGATGTTTAGCTCGCCGAACGCGACCTTCGAACGCGTCCAAAGATCGCGTCCGGAATCCAAATGTTCGTGAATTGATCTCTCGCTGCAGCACACGATCGCCGCAGCTCAAATGAGAGCCATCGCACAACATCACACACTCGATTGTCAATCAGCGTTTTGTCCTGCGCCCCAGTCTTCCGGGGAAGGGTGAATCTAGTCGGGCATCCTCGAAGTTCAAGGGGGAAATGACAGAAGTTTCCCCGCTATTTCCACACTGAAACGCCACACACAAAACGGGCGCGGCGTGAGCCGCGCCCGTCGCGTCACCACCCCACTTTCCTCCCTACTTCTCGTCGAACGGACGACCCGGACGATCGTCCTCGTCGTCGTCATCGCCATCATAGTCGTCGTCGAGGTCTACGAGGTCGTCGTCCTCCTCCTCGTCGTCCTCGTCGCCATCTTCCTCGTCGTCGTCCTCATCCTCCTCATCGTCGTCGTCCTCGTCATCATCGTCGTCGAGGTCGTCGTCATCATCGAGGTCGAGATCGTCATCCTCGTCGTCGAGGTCGTCATCGTCGTCGAGGTCCTCGTCCTCGAGATCGTCGTCATCCTCGCTCGGCGACAACGAGAGCGAGTCGACGGCGGCGGCGAACAGGCCGATCGACTCCGACATCTCGAACTTGTCCGGCATTGTAGAGCGCTCCGGTGGAGGAGGGGTGATTGGCCCTTGGCTGCGGCCCATGATTATAACTCCGTTCGACCAACCGCCTTGGGCAACCCCTAGATCCCTGCCCGCTCGCGCTTGGCCTCACGCGAAATCTTCTTCCGATCACTCTGGCCCAGGAGACGCTTCCGCAGTCGAATCGACTTCGGCGTGATCTCGATGAGCTCATCGTCTTCGATATACTCAAGCGCGCCTTCCAGCGTCAACTCCCGGGGCGGCTCGAGACGAATATTCTCGTCCGTTCCCGTGGTGCGCATGTTCGACAGCTTCTTTTCCTTCGTCGGATTCACGTCCATGTCGCCAGGCCGCGAATTCTCACCGACGATCATGCCCTCATACACCGGATCTCCCGGCGTCACGAACAGCGTCGAACGCTCCTGCAGCGCGGCGAGGGCGAATGCGATGATCGTGCCATTCTCCATTGAAACCAGCGTGCCGCGCGAGCGCGTCGCGAGCGAGCCAGCCCACGCCCCATACTCCAGGAAACGGTGGTGCATGATTCCCGTTCCACGCGTATCCGTCAGGAACTCCGAGCGGTAACCGAACAGGCCGCGCGCCGGAATGCGATACAGCACGCGCGTCAGCCCCTGCCCCGGGTTCTTCATCTCGATCATCTCACCGCGCCGCGGTCCGAGCTTCTCGATCACCGCACCCAGAAACTCCTCGGGCACGTCAATCGCCAACTCCTCGTACGGCTCGAGCCGCTCACCGTTGAGACCCTTCTTGAGGATCACGCGCGGGCGCGACACCTGGAACTCGTACCCCTCGCGGCGCATCGTCTCCATCAGGATGGAGAGATGCAGCTCGCCTCGACCGCTCACCGTCCACGTGTCGGTGGAATCGGTGTCGTCCACCTTGAGCGCGACGTTCCGCTCGAGCTCCTTGTACAGCCGGTCACGAATCTGGCGCGAGGTGACGAACTTTCCCTCCTTGCCGGCGAAGGGCGAGTTGTTGACGAGGAAGTCGACACTGATCGTCGGCTCCTCGACGGCAATGCCCTCCAGTCGCTCCGGGTGCTCCAGATCCGTGACGGTCAGGCCGATCTCGACGCCCTCCAGTCCTGCGAGCGACACGATCTCCCCCGCCGCCGCCGTCTGCACCTCGATGCGCTCGAGACCCTCGTACGTATAGAGCTTCGTGACCTTCGCCTGCTCGTTCTTCTGGTTCGTATCCATCGGCAACAGCAGCACCTGATCGCCGACGTTCACCGTTCCGCGCTCGATGCGGCCGATACCCAACCGTCCGAGGTATGGCGAGAAGTCGATCGTCGAGATGAGCATCTGGAACGGCAACGTGGAATCACTGGGCGCTTCCGGCACCGCCGACAGGATCATGTCGAACAGCGGCGAGAGATCCACCGGCTTGACGTCCATGTCGATGGTGGCCACGCCTTCGCGCGCGGACGCATACACGACCGGCGCATCGAGTTGCGCCTCGGTGGCCTCGAGCTCGATGAAGAGGTCGAGTACCTCGTCGTGCACACGCATCGGATCGGCGCCAGGCCGGTCGATCTTGTTGATCACGACGATAGGTGTACGTCCGAGCTCCAATGCCTTGCGCAGCACGAAGCGCGTCTGGGGCATGGGACCGTCGAAGGCATCGACGACGAGGAGCACACCGTCCACCATACGCAGGATGCGCTCGACTTCACCGCCGAAATCGGCGTGCCCGGGCGTGTCCACCACGTTGATCTTGGTGTCCTTCCAGCGAATGGAAGTGTTCTTCGCGAGGATGGTGATCCCGCGCTCACGCTCGAGCGGATTGGAGTCCATCACCCGCTCGGCGACGACCTGATTGTCCCGGAACGCGCCGGATTGCCGAAGCATCTTGTCGACCAGGGTGGTCTTCCCGTGATCGACGTGTGCGATGATGGCGATATTACGAATCTGCATAGCCTGAAAATATACCCTGCCGAATGAACCCCAAACAAGCTCGAGGGTGAAGCCATTTGACAGCGTGGCCCAACCCACTTGACCACGTGACCCAATTGAGACACCGTATGGGCGTAGGCTTACATCTTGGCAGGAGGTGTCCGATGCACCACCAGCATGACCCCGCCCAAGAGCAATACCCGCATGGCCGAGGCTACGGTCACGATTACATGCGCGGCGGGGAGGTTCTCGGCGGCTATGGGTACTCGAGTCGAGACGAGTACGCGCTTCCACGAGGAGAGCTCGAAAGCGAGCAGACCCGGGTTGCGCGAAGTGACGACTCGTCCGCGAGCATCACGGACCCGCCACCAACATAGAACGGGATCGATTCACATCGGGATCACCCTGAACGAACGGAGCGCTCAATGGAGCGCTCCGTTTTTTTCGTTCAGCGCGACCGGTTCGGCGGTGCCGGTGCCGGCTTCGGCGGCTCCTTCCCTGGCTCGGCGCCTTCCGCGAACGACGTGTCCACGCCGCGCGACTTGAGGCCCGCCACGAAGCCGGTCTTCTCCACCGCCTTCGAGTACGCCTCGGCGGCTTCCACCTGACCACTGTCCACGAGCTCGAGCAGCGCGTCGTTGAGCGTGACCATGCCCAGCCGTTTCGACGTCTGCATGACGGAAGGAATCTGGAAGGTCTTTCCCTCGCGGATGAGGTTCGTCACGGCGGGAATGGACAGCAGCACCTCGCGCGCGGCGGCGCGACCGCCACCGATTTTCTTGCACAATGTCTGCGACACGACGCCCTTGAGGGACTCCGCGAGCATGACGCGAATCTGCGCTTGTCGATCCGCAGGGAACTGATCGATCACGCGATCGATGGTGCCAGCCGCCGTCGTTGTGTGGAGCGTACCAAACACGAGGTGCCCCGTCTCCGCGGTCTCGATCGCGATGGCGACCGTCTCGAGATCGCGCAGCTCACCGACGAGGATGATGTCGGGATCTTCGCGGAGCGCCGCGCGCAACGCGCTCTTGAACGAGCCGGTGTGCACGCCGACCTGCCGCTGCGTGATGATGCACTTCTTGTTCGGGTGCACGAACTCGATCGGGTCTTCGATCGTGATGACGTGGTCGGAGCGCGACCGATTCACGAGGTCGATGAGCGAGCAAAGGGTCGTCGACTTGCCCGAGCCCGTGGGACCCGTGACGAGCACGAGCCCCTTGTTCAGCTGGCAGAGCTTCTGAACCTCCGGCGTGATCCCCATCTGCTCGACGGTGACCACCGTCGCCGGGATCTGGCGAAACACCGCCGCCGGGCCATTGCGATCCTTGAGCGCATTGGCGCGAAAGCGGGCGAGTCCCTCGATCTCGTACGCATAGTCGGTGTCGTTCGTCTCGCTGAACTCCTGCCGGTTTCGCTCCGGCATGATGGAGCGCAGCATCTGCTCCAGCGTCTCCGGATCCAACACGGGCATGTCCAGCCGCTTCATTTCGCCATGCAGGCGCGTGATCGGCGGCTCGCCGCAGCGCAGATGGAGGTCCGAGGCTCCCAGCTCCACGATCTTTCGAAGCAGCATGTCGAGATGGGCGCGTGAGCGCTCGCTGCCGTCGAAGCTGCCGATGGCGTCGCCCGTGGCGCCGACCCCTCGCGTTGCTGCGGAACTGCTGGGCGTCGCCTCCGTCCTGGCGGCCGGCTGCGGCACGATGGGCTCCGCGGGAACGGCAACATTCCGCTGCGGGGTGAGACGCTGGCGCTCGCGCTCCTCGTCGATGGTGACGCGCGCACGCCAGCGCTGGCCGTCACGCGATGCCTGCACGACGAACGCTCCGTCTTCGGAGAGATACCCGAAGCCAGCGGGCTGGCCGTTGTCGAGGTTCGAGGCTGCCTCGGGTGGCGCTATCTCACGCAACAGCGCGACGACCTGCGGGCCGGTGAGAGGCGTCTTCGTGACGGGGCGCGGCGAGCCCGCGATTTCGAGCTCGGCGAGCTCGCCTTCGTCGAGGCGGAGCGCAGAGGCGCGCTGACTCACCATGACGGATAGCAGACGATCGAGTTGCGCCATGGTCGTCAGTTCGCCGGACGTGCGTAAGCGATGTGCGCGACGCTGACGAGCAGCAGGTGCTCGGCTGTGAAGAACGGAAGAAAGTGCAAGGGGGTGTTATTGAGAAAATCGACGAGACGGGGGCGGTCGGCGCGCAGCTCGGGAAAGACCGACCCGTGCTTGCTCTCGCCGAACACAAAAGTGAGCTCGACATGCATGCCGATGACTCCAGTCTCGGCAGCGACGTCGTTTTCCGGAAGTTCCGTCGTCACGACGGCAATCTGTGTCTTCTGAACGAGCAGGGTTTCGCCCGACGACATCACGAGAGGCAGGAACCGCTCCGGCTCGTTCAAGACATCGACCGGCTCTTCCGGTCCCGCCCGGAATCGAGCGAAGGCCTGCAGAAAGATATCCCCTTCCAGACGATCTCCTGACGCAAGCGTAAGCTCGACGCGGTGACGGACCTTCTCGATTCGGTAGTCGCTCATGGGAGAGGAGTGTCTCTCAGCGCAGCCTCAACGTCAAGCGTTCGGATGCAGTGGCGTCACGCAAGGAACATCCGTTACGTTTCCGGCCGTGCTCGGACGCATCCTCGCCATCGTCGGCCTGCTCGCCCTGAACGGGTTCTTCGTCGCCGCGGAGTTCGCCGTCGTTCGATCACGGCGCTCGCGCCTGGAGGCGATGGCGCGCGGCGGCGACGCGAAGGCACGTCTCGTCCTCAAGGCCACGGCGAACCTCGCGCAACTCCTGTCGGCAGGCCAGTTCGGCATCACGCTGGCGAGCATCGGGATCGGCGCACTCGCCGAGGAGACGCTGTCGCACCTGTTCGCGCAGGCCTTCGCATCGCTGCCGCTGCTGCTGCAGATCGGCACGGGAGCGGGGCTCGGCACCTTCTGCGCGCTCGCCGTGGTGACATATGGCCACGTCGTGTTCGGCGAGCTCGCTCCGCGCAGCGCGGCGCTCAATCATCCCGAGGATTTCGCGCGCTGGCTCGTACCGCCCCTGCTCGCGTTCGCCTGGCTCGTAACCCCGTTCACGTGGCTGCTCAACAAGTCGGCAGCCTTCATACTTCGGCTGTTCGGTCAGACCGCGGTGAGTGGAGAGGAGAATGTCCACTCCGCGGAGGAGTTGCGCATTCTCGTCGAGCAGAGCCAGGAGGTCGGTGTACTCGAGCGACAGGATGCCGCACTGATCGAAGGGGTGTTCGAATTCTCCGAGAAGAATGCACGCGAGGTGATGACGCCGCGGACGGCGATCGACGCGCTCGACATGGAGACGTCGTTCGACGAAGCGGTGCGGTTCGTCATCGAGACACAGCGGTCGCGTTATCCGATATACGAGGAGTCCATCGACAACATCGTCGGGCTCGTGCTCGCGAAGGACTTGATTCCGGTGCTCCGCGCGCTGCCGAGGGACTTCACGCTGAATACGATCATGCGTCCCATCCTGGTGGTGCCGGGCTCGCGCGAAGTGGAGGAAGTGCTTGCCGACTTCAAGCGCCGCAAGGAGCATCTCGCAGTTGTCCTCGACGAATACGGTGGCACCGCGGGTATCGTCACGATGGAGGATTTGCTCGAGGAGATCGTCGGCGAGATACTCGACGAGCACGACGAACCGGAACTGTCCACGACGACGGCACCCGATGCGGACGTCCTCATTCCGGGCACGTTGAACATCAACGAGCTGAACGAGCGCTTCGGACTCGACATCCCCGACGACGAGTACACGACGATCGGTGGCTTCATCTTCGGCGCGCTCGGCCGTCTGCCTGTCGCTGCCGATCGCGTGACGGCAAGCCATGCAGTGTTCACGGTCAAGTCGATGGACAAGCGGAGAATCGAGACAGTCGCCGTCGATCTGCACTCGGTGGGCGATCGGCGGGACAAGCCGCGCGAATAGTCAGCGCTGCGCGATCTGTGCGCAGAGCATGATCGCCTCGATCATGCTGCCAGGATCTGCCACTCCCTTTCCCGCGATGTCGATAGCTGTTCCGTGGTCGGGCGACGTGCGCGGAAACGGCAAGCCGAGCGTGACGTTCACCGCCGAGCCGAACGAGGCGACCTTGATAGCTGTCATGCCCACATCGTGATAGGGCGCGATGACGGCGTCGTAGGCACCGCGCATCGCATGCACGAACACCGTGTCGGCGGGAAAAGGACCGAGGAGGCCGTTGGCGCGCGCGGCGGGCGCCAACAGCTCATCGTCTTCGCGTCCGAATCGGCCGCCGTCGCCAGCGTGCGGGTTGAGCGCGCACAGCGCGATGCGCGGCTCGGCAATGCCGAACCAGTCGCGAAGGCCATTGCGCGTGACGGCTGCTGCCGTGGCGATGGCGGCTGAGTCGAGCGCGGCGTGCACGTCGCGCAACGCGATGTGCGTGGTGGCAAGGACGACGCGAAGTGGATTCGTCGTACCGGGCGCTGGACGCGTCGCGGCGAGCATCATCGCCACGGGACATCCGGTCCTGATAGAGAGGAGCTCGGTGTGCCCGGGGAAGTCGTAACCGCCAGCGAGCAGCGCGTGCTTGTCGAGGGGCGCGGTGACGATACCCTGCACCAATCCGCTTTGCGCGAAGGTGATCGCGCGATCGACGGCGAGTCCTGCGAACCGCCCAGCATCGGCGGCGGAACCGGATGCGGACCACTCGCCGACCGGATCATCGACCATGACGTCGGTGCCGCGCGGCCCGATGATCACCAACTCCACTGCTTCCGCGACACGTTGGTCACGGAGCGCGGCAGCAACGATTTCCGGCCCGATGCCGCGTGGGTCGCCGAGTGTGACGGCGAGCCGGGCGCGCGTGGGCATCAGCCGGTGACGAGCGTCAGGGTGCCGGCGCGGCCGACGGCGCGGGCGGCAGCGGAAGCTGGATCGCGTCCTTGCGCACGGAGACGTAGGTCGCCTTACGCAGCGAGTCCATCAACCGCTTTACACCACCTTCTTCAGCGAGTCGCGAGCGGAACCGCTCCTTCACTTCGGCGAGCGTCAGATCACCACCTTCTTCGACCGACGCGATCTGCGCCACGACGTACTTGGACGGCACGTTCGTGTTGCCGGCGATTGCGAAGACGACGATGTCCTTCGCGCCCTTGCCGGAGAACGCTTCCTGGTATGGCGGTGGCAGCTGTGCGCGCGGGAACGGCGTGAGCAGCGTCGTCTCTTCGCCACTCTTGTAGTCATGGTGCTTCTTCGCGAGCGAATCGAAGGGTGCGCCGGCAAGCCATGCCGTCTTCACGCTGTCGGCCTCGAGCTTCGCACGCGCGACGTCGAGCGAGTCGATCCTGGGCGCGATGAGAATGTGCCGCGCCTTCACTTCGGCGGGATTGGCGCGATCCACGCGAATGATGTGGAAGCCGAACGCCGTCTCGATCACAGGGCTCAGCTGGCCGGGCGACAACGCGAACATCCAGCGGTCGAACTCGGGCACCATCTTCCCACGGCGATTCCAGCCGAGGTCACCGCCGTTCTCCTTCGAGCCGGGATCGGCCGACTCGCGCTTCGCCAGCTTCTCGAAGTCGCCGCCGGTCTTCAACTCCACGAGCAGCGATTCGGCCTTCTGGCGCGCGAGCTCCTTTGCCACGGGCGACGGCTTGGGCGACACGATGATCTGACGCCACGTCACGCTCGGCTCACGCTTTGGCATGGTGGCCTTGTTGCGCTCATAGGCATCGGCCACTTCGGCGTCCGTCACATTCGCCTGCACCATCTTGCCGTCTTCGCGCAGCTTGCGAATGGTGCGCGTGATGATCTCGTTGCGCTTCACCGCATCCAGGCGGAAGCGCCGGAACTCATCGGGCGTGCCGTAGCCGGCCTTGACGAGCTCCGACTTGAACTCGGCCTCGCTGCCGAACTGCTTGCGAATTTCCTTGACCTGCTTGTCGACCGTGCTCGAGATGTCTGCATCGGGCACCTCGATCTTGAGGTCCTTGGCCTTCTGCAGGATCAGCTCTTCGTCCACGAGCTCATTGACGACGCCGAGCACGAACGTGTGGAACGCCGTGCTGTCGGTGGGAAGCTGAAGTCCCTCCTGGCGCTTCTGGATGATGCGCTCCTGCACGTTCGACTGCGTGACGATGACGTCGCCAACGACCGCCACCACACGATCGAGCGCGACCGCTTGCGCCGACGTACCGGTTGGCTGGAGCGACGGCGTGGCTGGAGTCTGAGCGCCAAGGAGAAGCGGAGCGGCGGCGACGAGCGCCACGGCGGAGATGAAGAGTCGGATGCGCATACCTCGAAATACCCGCGGCCCGGCCTGGAAGGTCCGGACCGCCAGTGTGGCGGGTGGGATGACCCCACCCGCTCGGTTACGGCTTCGCAGCCGGTGGAACAGGGGCCGACTTCCGTGCCCCAGCATCGGGCAGACCGGGCAGCGGTACCGCCGACTTGGGCTGCGACGCGGCCTTGGCGGAATCCGCCGAGCCGCGCAGCTTAGCCGCCAGCTCGACAGCGCGATCGATACCCGCCGGGTTGACCTTCGACGGATACTTGTTCATCAGCACGATCTGCAACGGCGACGGAACGGGCAGCGGCTGTACACCGCCCGCCATGATCCGATCGAGGAAAGCCTCGACGCGCGCGGCGGCGATCTTCTCACGCTGCGCGGCGGTCTTGCCGCTGTCGGCGAGCGACTTGGGATCGAGGTTCATCGCCTGCCAGCTCTGCACCACCGCCTGGACGAAGTCGCGGTGCAGCGATGCGAGCTCCTCGGGCGTGACGGCGACCTTGAGGCTGTCGGCGCGCTGCAGCAGGACGTCGCGCTGCGCCATGTTCTTCACATACTGGATGACGAGCGAGTCCGGTGCGCCAGTGATCTGCTGCGCGAGGCGAGCGCTCTGCGGCGACGAGAGCAGCACGAGCGCCAGACGGCCGGCGGTGAGCTCGCCACCCTTGTACGTCGCCAGCACGGACTTGCTGTCGCGCATCGCGAGGGGATCCTTCGCGATCTCTTTCATGGTAGTCGCGGCGTCGCCCTTGAGCTGGATGTTCGCCGTGGCCTGGAGACCTGCGATGTACGTGCTCTCGGCAACCTGACGGCCGCGGCCGCCAGCCTGTGCGGCGTATTCCGTCTTCGCCTGCGCCCAGGTGTTGCGCTGCACGATATGGAAACCGAACTGCGTCTCGACGAGCGGGGAGATCTCGCCTGGCTTGAGCTTGGCGAGTGCGTCGCCGAACGGCTTGACCATGATGCCCAGCGGGAAGACGCCGAGGTCACCGCCCTTCTGCGCTGTGTTGTCGCCGCTGTACTTCTTCGCCATGTCGGCGAAGTTCGCGGCGGTCAGCTGGAGGCGCACGCCTTCGGCCTTCTTGCGCAGCGAGTCCTTCTGCGCGGGCGTGGCGTCCTGCGGGAACATGAACAGGATATGGCGTGCCGAGTAGAGGCCGCCCTTCGCGGCGAGGTAGCTGGCTTCGCTGCCCGTGTCGACGGGGAGCTTGGCAGCGACGGACTCCATGAAGCGGCCCAGGCGTGCGTTCTCGAGCATGCCGGCAGCGGCGGCGTCGATCGCCTTGGGTTCGCTCACCGTATCGTTGTGCGCGGCGGCGACACCAAGCAGGTGATACGGCACCCAGAGGTCGCGGGCGATGAGCGTGGCGACTTCCTTATTGACCGGCAGGCCGAGCTTGGCCTTGCCGAGCAGTTCGCCGAGGCGGGTAACGGAAAGCTCGTGCGGTCCGGCCTTGGCAACGACGTCGGTGTGCGCGCTGAAGGCTTCGCTGAGCCCGTCGCAAGCGGCAAGCGTTGTCGCACTGAGGGCGAGGACGAGGAGCGATGTACGTTTCATGTGAAAACTGTCGTCGGGGAAGAAGAAGCGAGCGTCAAACTACCGCACGCAGTGCGCGCACGAGCCCTTCGAGGAGCTGGGCGCCCCCGAGCCGCGTGAGCTTGAGCGAAAGCGGATGCGCACGTCGCACTTCCGCCTGGAACTGGACCTCGTGAAACGCCGCTGAAAGCCCTTTCATG
>JAQBPV010000166.1 GCA_028287345.1 Gemmatimonadota bacterium | reverse complement strand
GCCTCCAATACGCAGCCGATTCTCGTGACGCGCTACGAGGCGCGATCCGAGGAGCGGCTGAACGAGATTCGAAACGAGATGGAGAGCTGGATTCGGGCGCAGGGCGTCCAAGTCTGACGTGACCGGTCGCCGAGTGCTCGCCGGTGCGGTGATCGTCGCCGCGCTCGTGCTCCTCGTGGGCCGCTGGAGCGCCGCGCTCTATACCGACTATCTCTGGTACCTCTCCCTCGGCGCCCGGGACGTATGGCGTGCGAAGGTTGCCACGACGACGGTGCTCACCGCCGCATCCTTCGTCGTCGTAGCACTCTTCGCGTTCGTGAACTTCTACGCGGTGCGCCAATCCGTCGTGTCGCTCGTACTGCCGCGCCGCATTGCGAACATCGAGATCGGCGAAGAGGTGCCGGGCAAGTACCTGTTCCTTGCCGTCCTCGTGATGTCGGCCCTCGTCGCCGCGCTGCTCACGTTTCCGGCGGACCAGTGGCACCAGGCGCTCCTCGCGCACATGGGACGTCCCTTCGGCGAGACGGATCCATACTTCGGCGCCGACCTCGGCTTCTTCGTCTACTGGCTGCCGTTCGAGACGGCCGTGCACTACTGGGCGATCGTCGTGCTCGTGTCGATCATCGTGGTCGTCATCCTGCTGTACGCGTTAACGCCTAGCCTCCGCTGGGAGCGCGGGACTCTCCACGTGTCGGCTTACGTGCGACGCCATTTCACCATGCTCGGCGCGGTGCTGCTGCTCATTCTGGCGTGGAGCTATCGGCTGGGCATGTATCGTCTGCTGGCATACGGCGGCGGCAATGGCGGCGTGTTCACGGTCGTCGATCACCACGTCATCGTTCCGGCCACGCTCCTCCTCTCCGTCGTCACCATGTGCGCCGCGATCGTGGTGGCGTGGGCCGGGTGGACGGGGCAGATGCGCCTCGCCTTCGGCGCGGTGACCACCGTCATCCTCCTCTCGCTGGTGTCGCGCACCATCGCACCACTCGTCGTTCGGCGATCGCTCGATCCCGGCACGCAGCAGGAGGCGGCATATCTCAGCACGCGGCTGACCTTCACGCGCCGCGCATATGGCGTCTTCCGCATGCGCGCGGAGACACTCGGCACCGGGTTTACGACTGCCGCGGAGGCAGCGTCGAAGGTCGCAGTGTGGGACGCTGCGACGCTCTCGCGTGCCGCGGAGCGCCTGCGCCGAGTGCGCGTGGTGGGCGACGGCGCGGCATGGCAAACGACGCCGTCTGGCATGGCTGCGCTGTTGGTCGAGCATGGCTCCGATGCCGCACCCGACAGCCGCGATGTCTGGGGCATCGACCGCTTCGATCCCGCCGCATCCGACGAACGTGGCCTACCACTGCGGACGCCAGGCTCCGCGCTCGCCTCGTATGACCTCGTCGTCGGCGAACCCGCGGTCTACGATTCCGCGCCGAGCTACAGCGTGTTGTCCGATTCACTGAAGCAGCTTGCGGGAGTCGAGATGGTGTCGACGCGCTCGCGGCTCATGCACGCCTGGAGTCTACAGAACTTCCGACTCCTCTTCGGAGAGATTGCCGCCGACCGGCCCGTCATGGTGCGCCGTCGCGATGTGCGCGAACGTGTCGAGGCGTTGGTGCCATTCTTCGTGCAGGGTGGTGAGGTGGTGCCGCTCGTCGCTGCGGATTCGCTGTACTGGGTGCTCGAGCTGTATTCGTCTGCATCGCACTACCCACTCGCGCAGCGATTCACCGTCCTCGGTGAAGAGCGAGGCTACTTCCAGCACGCAGCCACGGCACTCGTGCACGCTGCATCGGGCCGAGTGCGCATCGTCATCGATGCGAACCCGGATCCCGTGGCCGTCAGCTGGTTGAACTACCTCCCTCAGCTGTTCAAGCCGCCGGTGATGCCCGCTGCCGTGCGCGCGATGTTGCCTCCACTCACCGACGCTGCACGCACACAGGCACTCGCGTTCGCGGCCGCGGGAATGCTCGGCCAAACACTCGAGGTTCGACACTTCGCGCTGTCCGACGGCGCCGATTCGTCCGCCTCGCGTGAGCCGGAGCGCGCCGTCATTCCTACGATTGGCGGCGTGGCGGCCGTATGGCCGCTGCTCGATTCCACCGAGCGCGTGCGTGGGGTGATTGCCGCTTCGGGTGGTGCAGTGCGGGTGACATCATGGATTCCGATGGCGAGCGATGGTGCGCGCTGGGTCAGCGTGCTCGATCGCCTGCGCGCCAGCGACACCCTGCTGCACGAGAGCGGCACGATACGTACGCCGGTTCGCGTACTGCCCGCTGCCGGTCGTCCTCTGTACGTGCAGCCGACGTTCCAACTTCGCCCTGGCTACGCGCCCGCGCTCACCCGCGTCGCGGCCGTGCAGGGCGACAGCGTGCACGCTGCGGCAACGCTTGCTGTCGCGCTGGGTGCGACGTCGCGCGGCGCCACCGCACAGCCGAGTAGTACACCCGATCTGCGGCTTCGTGCAGACAGCCTCTACCGTGTGATGCGCGAAGCGCTTGGTCGCGGAGACTGGGCGGCGTTCGGCCGCGCGTTCGATGCGCTCGGCCTCGCGTTGCGAGTCACGTCGCCGTGAGCTTGCCCGGTGCACGGGCCGGGTCTAGCTTGCCTCGGCACCCCACATGGACTCGACTGTCACACCTACCGCCGTCGTTGCGCTGGGAGGAAATGCCCTCTCACCGGCGGGCGAGCGAAGCACGATTTACGATCAATTCCGCCACACGCGTGAGAGCCTCGGCCCCATCGTCGACCTCGCGCGCGATGGATGGAACCTCTGCGTCGTGCACGGCAATGGTCCCCAGGTGGGTGATGCGCTCGTCCGCAACGAGAGCGCGCGGCACGAGGCGAGTCCTCTTCCGCTCGGCGTGCTCGTCGCGGCGACCGCTGGTTGGATTGGATACATGGTACAGCAGTCGATCGAGAATGCCCTGCATCGGGCCGGCGCCGAACGCGACGTCGCGACGGTCATCACGCAGGTCGAGGTCTTCGCCGACGATCCAGCGCTCGGCAATCCGACGAAGTTCATCGGACAGCCGCTGAGTGAGGCTCGCGCCGAGGAGCTGCGCGCCGAAGGACGTGTGGTGAAGGAGGATGGACGCGGACATCTGCGCCGCGTCGTTGGCAGTCCGCAACCGCAGGCCATTCACGAACTGCGCGTCATCAAGCAGCTCGTCGAGCAGGGAACGCTGGTCATCGCATGCGGCGGAGGCGGTACGCCGATCTACGACGATCCGGTGAAGGGATGGGAAGGGGTCGATGCAGTGGTGGACAAGGATCTGGCGGCGGCGGTGCTCGCACGTGACCTCGGTGCGGCGCTGCTCTTGATCCTGACGGATGTGGATGCGGTGTACGCCGACTGGGGGACGCCGCAGCAGCGGCCACTTCGCCGGTTGACGGTGGATGAAGCAGCGGAAATGGATCGTGCGGGTGCGTTCGGCGAGGGGAGCATGGCGCCGAAGATCCGCGCGGCAATGGACTTCGCGCGCCGCACCGGCGGTCGCGCGATCATCACGGAGCTGAGCCGCGGTCGAGAAGCAGTGCGCGGCGAGGCGGGGACGACCATCACAGTGGAGAGGGCGTGAACATACACGAGTATCAGGCCAAGGACATTCTGCGCGCGGCGGGCGTGCCGATTCCGCCGGGAGAGATCGCGCACACTGCCGAAGAAGCCGAAGCCATCGCGACGAAGATCGGTGGTATGGTGGTGGTGAAGGCGCAGGTACACGCGGGCGGTCGCGGCAAGGCTGGCGGCGTCAAGCTCGCCAAGACCCCCGCCGAGGCGAAGGAAATCGCGAGCAAGATTCTCGGCATGCAGATCAAGGGGCTTACCGTGTACACGGTGCTCGTGACTGCTGCGGCCGACATCGCGAGCGAGGCGTACGTCGGTATCATCCTCGACCGCGCGACGAAGAAGCCGGTGTTCATGGTGAGCCCGGCCGGCGGCATCGACATCGAAGAGGTCGCCGCGTCGACCCCCGAGAAGATCCTCAAGCTGCCCGTCGACACGCGCTACGGTCTGCAGCCCTATCAGGCGAGTGAGCTCGGCTTCTTCCTCTTCGACGACGTGAAGAAGGTTCGCGCCGCGTCGAAGATCATGATGGCGCTCTACGACACCTTCATGAAGAACGGTTGCTCGCTCGCCGAGATCAACCCGCTCGTCGTCACGCCAGCTGGTGAGGTCGTCGCGCTCGATGCCAAGATGTCGATCGACGACAACGAGCTCGATCGTCATCCGGAGCTCGCCGCCCTCCGCGACGAGACGGCTGAAGAGCACAGCGAAGTCGAGGCGCGCAACGCGAACCTCACCTTCATCAAGCTCGACGGCGACGTCGGATGCGTGGTCAATGGCGCCGGACTCGCCATGGCGACGATGGATCTTGTGAAGTACTACGGCGGATCGCCGGCGAACTTTCTCGACATTGGCGGGTCGTCGAATCCCGAGAAGGTCGTGAACGCGCTCAAGATCATCACCGAGGATCCGAGCGTGAAGGTCATCCTGTTCAACATCTTCGGCGGCATCACGCGCACCGATGACGTCGCGAACGGCATCGTCACGGCGACCAAGGCGAATCCGCTCAAGATTCCCATCGTCATTCGACTCACCGGCACCAATGAAGAGATTGCAATGAAGATTCTGACGGAGAACGGCTTCACTGCGTCGTCCGACATGGACGAGGCGGTAATGAAGGCCGTCGAGCTCGCGAAGGGAGGAAAGGCCGCGTGAGCATCTTCATCGACAACTCCACGCGCCTGATCGTGCAGGGAATCACGGGCCGCGACGGTTCGTTCCACACGAAGCAGATGATCGAGTACGGCACCAAGGTCGTCGGCGGTGTCACACCCGGCAAAGGCGGACAGAAGTTCGAAGGCACCGTGCCCGTGTTCAACACCGTGCATGAAGCGGTGAAGGCCACCGGTGCGAACACGACGGTCATCTACGTGCCGCCGATCTTCGCCGCCGACGCGATCATGGAAGCGGCGGACGCTGGCATCGAGTTCATTGTCGCCATCACGGAAGGCGTTCCCGTTCTCGACATGACAAAGGTGTATCCCTTCGTGAAGGAGAAGGGCGGGCGCCTCCTCGGCCCCAATTGCCCGGGTCTCATCACGCCGGGACAGAGCAAGGTCGGCATCATTCCCGGCCGCATCTGCACGCCGGGCAACATCGGCGTCGTCAGCCGCTCCGGTACGCTGACGTATGAAGTGGTGTATCAGCTCACGCGTGCCGGCATGGGGCAAAGCACATGCGTCGGCATCGGTGGTGATCCGATCAACGGCACCAATTTCATCGACTGCCTGGCCGCCTTCGAGAAGGATCCGAAGACGGTAGCCGTCGCGATGATGGGCGAGATCGGCGGCACCGATGAGCAGGAGGCCGCGGACTTCGTGAAGACGCACATGAAGAAGCCGGTCGTCGGCTTCATCGCGGGACAGACGGCGCCGCCCGGACGTCGCATGGGACACGCCGGCGCGATTATCTCGGGTTCGGCGGGAACGGCGGCCGAGAAGCTCGAGGCCTTCGAGAAGGCGGGCATCGGTATCGCGCGTCGTCCGATCGATTTCGTCGAGCAGCTGAAAGCACGCATGTGAGCAGCGTGTCGTGAGACTGCGCGACTTCCTCGCGCCGGAGCGAACCATCGTTCCGCTGTCGGCAGAGACGCTCCAGGATGCGGCAGCACAACTCCTCGAGCGTTTGCTGCCGGCCCACGGCGTGCTCGACGCGGCGAAGCTGTATCGCCGTGTGAGTGAGCCGCAGTCGGACGACGTGGTCGCCATGGGCGACCGCGCCTTCCTGCTGCACTATCGAACAGGTGCCGTGGGGCAACTGCTCGTAACGCTCGGCGTTTCACGCGAGCCGATCTGCGTGCAGCTCGGTGATGAAGGTGAGCGATGTTCTCGCATTTGCCTGCTCATCGTCACGCCACCTCGGCACGCGGCGCGCTACCTCCAGGTGGTCGGCGCATTCGCGCGATTGCTGCGCAAGCCAGAGGTGCTTGCGGCCATTCACGCTGCACCCGATCCCAGGGCGTTGCTCGCTCTGGATTTCTTCGCCGAATATCGGCTGCCCGAGCAGCTGACCGTCCGCGACGTCATGAGCGATCACCCGCGCACGGTGCGCGCCGATCTTTCGCTCAAGGAGGCGGCGCGAACACTGGTCCGCACAGGACTCGGCGCGCTGCCCGTGGTCGACGACGACGATCGCGTGCTCGGCATGGTGAGCGAGAAGGAGGTCATCCGCCATTTGCTCACCATCCAGGCCTTCACGGGTCCGGATGCCCGCGTCGCCGCGCCGCCGACCCCTGGGGTGAAGACGGTACGCGACGCGATGACTCGTCAGGTACTTTGCGTAGCGGCGGAACAGCCGCTCGCGGAGGTCGCCGCGCTGATGAGCAACAAGGACGTCGACCGCGTTCCCGTGGTGCGAGATGGCCGGCTCGTCGGCTTCCTCACCCGCGGGGACATCGTACGAAAGCTGATTGGATCCTGATCGGATCTGCTTTTCTTTTCAACCAATACTTACTAGGGGACCACGATGGCTGGGAACTACACGTTGACGATCGTCAAGCCCGACGCATTCGGCGCGAACAAGGCAGGCAAGATCATCGCGCTGCTCGAGGACAAGGGCTTTTCCATCGTCGCCGCACGCGCGATGCGCATGTCGAAGGAGCAGGCCGGCGCGTTTTACGAAGTCCACGCCGCGCGTCCGTTCTACGGCGAGCTCGTCGAGTTCATGACGTCGGGCGCATGCATGCCGATCATCCTGCGCCGCGACAACGCCGTTTCCGCACTCCGCGACGCCATCGGCGCAACGGATCCCGCCGAGGCGGCCGAGGGGACCGTCCGCAAGCTGTACGCGGAGTCGAAGGGTCGGAATGCCATCCACGCGTCGGATTCGGACGAGAACGCGGCGCGCGAGGCGCGGTTCTTCTTCGCCGAATGCGAATGGGTGAAGTAGTCTCGTTCCATGCTCCGCGTCCGGCCATTGCCCGGATTCGCTGAACTACCTGACTTGAATTATTGGAATTGTCTGGAATTTGACCCGTGCACGTTTGAGAGGTTTGCCCCGGTCGCACAAGAAATTCTCCTGCTATCCGCGAAAGGACATCCTTTGTCCGTGCCGAGGTGGGCGAGACTCCAGAGTCCGCCTCACTGATGAAATTCCAACAAATTCCAACAATTCAAGTCAGTCAGTGGCTGTTTTTGGTCAGTCAGTTGCTTTTTTTGTTCTTGGGTGCCTGGGTCGACACCTTTAACGTCTGCGCCGGGTGGTAGATTGACGGGTCGGATTCGCCGCCCCCGCGTAGGCCGACTTGGAGGCTAACTCTTCGTCCTGTGCGGACTTGTAAAGCGCCTGTGACTGGAGTAGTTTTGGTGGCTATGCTGTCCTTTGACATTAGATCGCTCACCGAGCATGCCGTCAGCGTCGACGACACGTTGCCGGCGGATGATCCGGTGTGGGAGACAGGGGACCCGACGCCCGCAGAGCCACTTCACGTGAAGGGGCGCCTGTCGGCCGCTGGACCGAGCCGGTTCTACTGGCACGGCTCCATCGAAGGGAATGTGGAGTTGGCGTGCAGCCGCTGTTTGGGCGACACGGCGGCCCATGTGTCGAACGAGGCGCACCTCATCTTCGCGGAAGCGGATGCCGAGGGTGTCGAGGACGATCCTGATGTCTTTCTGCTCGACGATCGGTCGCCGAATCTCGATTTGCGACCTGCCGTGCGTGAGCAATGGTTGTTGAACGTTCCAGGCTACGCGTTGTGCCGGGACGACTGTAAGGGGCTGTGTGCGACGTGCGGTGCCGAGCTCAATCTCGGTCCCTGCGATTGCCAACAGCGCTGAGTCACCCGGTTCTTATCCTTTTCCGACCAGAACAATGGCCGTCCCGAAACGCAGAACCAGTAAGAGAAAGAAGCGCGCTCGCAACACGCACAAGACCGCGCCGGCAATCGCGATCCAGAAGTGCCCGCGTTGTCAGGCGATGAAGCGCCCGCATCACGTGTGTGCCGAGTGCGGGTATTATGCAGGCGAGCAGCGAGTCGCGGCCAAGGAAGCCTGACCTTGGCGCGGATCGCGTTGGACGCCATGGGGGGCGACTTCGCTCCCCAGGCGACCGTAGCCGGTGCGCTCCTCGCGCTCTCCGAGCTCGATCCCGCTCATAGCATTCAACTCGTCGGCCGTTCGGCTGTCATAGAGGCCCAGCTTCAAAGCCTCCTGACCGGCGAACTGGCTGCGCTTGCCGTTCATCGCGATCGCATTTCCATCGAAGAGGCCCCCGACGTCATCGAGATGTCGGACAAGCCCAGCGCGGCAGTGCGCGGCAAGCCGAATAGCTCCATGGCCGTTGGTCTCCGCCTCCAGGCCGAGGGAAAGTCGGACGCGTTCGTCTCCGCCGGCAATACCGGCGCGCAGATGGCCGCGTCGATGGTGCTGCTCCGTCTCCACGCCGGCCTCAACCGGCCGGCCATCGCGACGTTCTTCCCCACGCTCCGCCACCCGATCGTCGTGCTCGACTCCGGCGCCAACGTGGACTGCTCGCCCGAAGAGCTGGTCCAGTTTGCCCGACTCGGCGCAACGTATGCGGAGTGCGTCCTCGGACGAACGAATCCCGCCGTCGGCCTGCTGAGCATCGGCGAAGAGCCGGAAAAGGGCAACGCGGTCACGAAGGAGACGCACCAGCTGCTCCAGCAGTCCGATCTCAACTTCATCGGCAACGTCGAAGGGCGCGACTTGCCGACGGGTGGCACCGATCATCACGACGTCGATGTGGTCGTCTGTGACGGTTTCGTCGGCAACGTGCTCCTCAAGTTCTATGAGGCCATTGCACCCATGATGATCGAGACGCTTCGCAACGCTGGCGTGGATGGCGCTCAACTCGAGGCCGGACTCAAGCACCTCGACTACTCCGAGCACGGCGGTGCGCCGCTGCTCGGCGTAAAGGGCGTCAGCATCATCGCCCACGGCAAGTCGTCGCCGCGCGCGCTCAAGAACGCGCTCAAGGCGGCCGCGCAGGCGGTCACCAGCGGCATGAACGACATGATTGGCCAGCGGCTCGCCGCCGCCACGGAGACGGCGGCGTGAAGCGCCCGGTCGCGTACGTCGCCGGCACGGGCAAGGGAGTCCCGGCCAAGGTGATGACGAACCACGATTTCGCCGCGCTCGGGCTCGAGACGGATCACAACTGGATCGTCGAGCGCACTGGCATCGTCGAGCGACACATCGCGCGCGATGACGAGACGACGTGCACGATGGCGGCTGAAGCATCGCGCGAGGCGATGGCCAAGGCAGGCGTGGGTCCCGGGGAAATCGACTGTATCATCCTGAGCACCGCGACCCCTGATCGCCTCCTTCCCGCGACGGCAGTCGACCTCCAGGCGGAAATCGGCGCTACGCGCGCGTCGGCCTTCGACATCTCGGCCGCATGCTCGGGATGGATCTACGGCATGACCGTGGCCGAGGGACTGATCCAGTCCGGCGTGGTGGAAACCGCCCTCGTCGTCAGTGCCGAGAAGATGAGCGCCATCGTCGACTGGAAGGATCGCTCCACCTGCGTGCTCTTCGGCGACGGTGCAGGTGCCGTGGTCCTCAAGCGGAACAAGACGGCGCACGCCAGCAACAAGGGCATCCTCAGCGCGTTCATGCGCAGCGACGGAACGCTTGCCGAGCTGCTGTGGCGCCCCAGCGGCGGGGCGAAGGTGCCGTTCAGCGCCGGCGTGCTCGACGATCGTTCCACCTTCCTGAAAATGGCCGGCCGCGAGGTGTTCAAGCACGCAGTCCGCTCCATGAGCGAAGCGTGCGACCGCGCTCTCGACGGCGCGAAACTTCGCGGCGACGACATCGACGTCCTCATCCCGCACCAGGCCAACGTCCGCATCATCGAGGCAACGGCGAAGTACGCCAACATCTCGATGGACAAGGTCTACGTGAACGTGGATCGCTACGGCAACACCTCTTCGGCGTCCATTCCCATCGCGCTCGACGAGGCGATCGTGTCGGGCCGCGTGAAGGAGGGCACCACGGCGCTGTTCGTCGCCTTCGGCGCGGGCTTCACGTGGGGCTCGATGGTCATCCGCTTCTAGATCATGCCGACTGTCGTTCTGCTGTTCCCCGGGCAGGGCTCACAGGCTCCCGGCATGGGCAAGGACCTGGCGGCTGCGTTCCCGGAAGCCAGCGACGTATTCGCCGCGGCAGACCAGGCCATCGGCGCTCGGCTCAGCACTCTGTGCTTCGAGGGACCGGCCGACGAGCTCACGCGCACGCTTAACGCGCAGCCCGCGCTGCTCACGCATGGCGCGGCGGTGTGGGCGGTCGTCCGCGAGGCGCTCGCGCAACATGTCGTTGCCGCAGCTGGCCACTCGCTCGGCGAGTTCACGGCATATCACGCGGCAGATGCGCTCGCGCTTCCGGAGGCAGTCCAGCTGGTGCGGACGCGCGGAGAGTTGATGTACGACGCAGGCACCAAGCGGCCGGGCGCCATGGCGGCCATCCTTGGCGACATGGACATCTCGGGCGACGAGCTGTGCAACCTGGCGGCGACCGATGGCATCGTTGTGCCGGCGAACTTCAACAGTCCGGGGCAGCTCGTCATCAGCGGAGAAGTGACCTGTGTCGAGCGCGCGATGGTGCTGGCCAAGGAGCACGGAGCCAAGCGCGCCATTCGCCTGAACGTCAGCGGGGCCTTCCACTCGCCGCTGATGGCTGAGGCGGCCGAGGGCCTCGCGAGTGCGATCGACTTGGCGCACCTGGCCGACCCGCGCTTCCCAGTCTACGCGAACGTGAACTCGCAACCCATTACTGACGCAGCACTTGCCAGGCGCATGCTCGTGGAGCAACTGACGTCGCCGGTGCAGTGGACGCGCGAGGTGGAAGCCATTGCGATGGTCCATCCCGACGCCCTATATGTCGAGATGGGACCGGGCTCCGTGCTGAAGGGATTGGTGAAGAAGATCGCTCCCGCCCTCAACGTCGTCACCTGCGGCACTGCGGCCGAAGTGGACTCGTTGCTTGCCACGGTGTCTGCATGAAGATCGACCTGACTGGCCGCACCGCGCTCGTCACCGGCAGCACGCGCGGGATCGGGCGCGCCATCGCTGACGCGCTCACAGAGGCTGGCGCGCGAGTCGCCGTCGTGGGACGTGATCAGGCGAAGGCGGTTGAAGTGGCCGCGCAGGTGGGCGGGTCGGCCCAGGGCTTTAGCGCCGACGTCAGCGATCCGGCCTCGGTCGTCGCGCTCGTGGAGGGTGTGGAGGCTGCGTTCGGCCAGATCGACATTCTCGTCAACAACGCCGGTCTCACGCGCGACAACATCCTGTTCCGCATCAAGGACGACGATTGGGACATGGTGCTCGACGCCAACCTTCGTGGCGCGTTCGTCGCAATACGAGCGGCGTCACGCGGCATGATGAAGCGGCGGTGGGGGCGGATCATCAACATCGCCAGCATCGTCGGCATCACCGGCAACAAAGGGCAGGCCAACTACGCGGCCAGCAAGGCGGGGCTCATCGGCCTCACCAAGTCGGTCGCGAAGGAGCTCGGGTCCCGCAACATTCTCGTCAACGCCGTTGCGCCGGGCTTCATCGAAACAGACATGACGGCCGCCATGACTCCCGAGGCGCGAGCCGCGCTCTCGGGGCAGATTCCGCTCGACCGGCTCGGTAGCCCGAAGGATATCGCGGGCACCGTGGCGTTTCTCTCGTCGGAGCATGCCGCCTACATCACTGGGCAGGTGCTCGTGGTGGACGGCGGGATGGTGATGTAACTGACACGCAGTCGAACTTTCGCTAGCTTTCCCTCTGTTCTTCACCCACAGGAGCCAGTTCCATGGCCGACAATGCCAAGAAGGTCCGTGACATCATCGAGACGGAGCTCGGCGTCGTGCGCGACAAGATGACCGACGAAGCGAGCTTCTTCGAAGATCTCGGGGCCGACAGCCTCGACATCGTCGAGCTGGTGATGGAATTCGAGAAGGAATTCAACATCGACATCCCCGATGAAGACGCGGAGAAGCTGCGCACGGTCGGTGATGCCGTGGCCTACCTCAACAGCAAGGTCGGCGCTTAAATGCGACGTCGGGTCGTCGTCACTGGTCTAGGTGCCGTAACGCCCATCGGAAACGATGTGGCGACGACTTGGCGCGCCCTGCAGGACGGTGTGTCTGGAGCATCGGGAATCACGAAGTTCGATCCCGCGATCTTCCCGGTTCGGTTCGCCGCTGAGGTGAAGGGTTTCGATCCGCTCAAGTCGATGGAGCGGAAGGAAGCGAAGCGAGCGGACCCCTACACGCAGTACGCCGTCGCCGCTTCAGTGGAAGCGATGGCGGACGCAGGGCTCACCGCCGGTAACTACGACGTCGACCGTCTTGGCGTCATTGTCGGAAGCGGCATCGGCGGACTGAAGAGCTTCGAGGAGCAGCACGACATCTTCCGCGAGCGCGGGCCCAGCAAGATCAGTCCGTTCTTCATCCCGATGTTCATCGCCGACATCGCTGCGGGTGTAGTGTCCATGCGCTTCAACGCGCGCGGACCCAACTACGCCACCGTGTCGGCCTGCTCCACGAGCGCGCACGCCATCGGCGACGCGTTCCGCACCATCCAGTACGGCGACGCCGACGTCATGATCTGCGGCGGGTCCGAAGCGGCCGTTACGGCGATGTCGATCGGTGGCTTCGCCAACATGACGGCGCTCTCCACGCGCAATGACAGCCCGGAGACGGCCTCGCGCCCCTTCGACAAGGATCGCGACGGCTTCGTCATGGGCGAAGGTGCAGGCATCGTCATTCTCGAGGAGCTCGAGCACGCCCTCAAGCGTGGCGCGAAGATCTACGGCGAGATGGCCGGCTACCGCGCCACCGGCGACGCCTATCACCTCACTGGGCAGCTCCCGCAGCACGAGGGGCTCCAGCGGGCGATGCGCGGCGCCATGCAAGATGGCGGACTGACGTCGGCCGACATCGACTACGTCAACGCGCACGGAACTTCGACGCCGCTCAACGACTCTAACGAGGCGAAGGCGATCGCGATCGTCTTCGGCGACGACGCGAACCGCATCAGCATCTCGTCCACCAAGTCGATGACCGGTCACATGCTCGGCGCCGCTGGTGGAGTGGAGTTCATCGCATCGACGTTGGCCATTCGCGACGGCGTCATTCCGCCGACGATCAACTACGCCACTCCGGATCCCGAATGCGGAGATCTGGACTTCACGCCCAATTGCGCCAGGAAACGTGAAGTGCGCGCCATCATCAGCAATAGCGCCGGCTTCGGCGGTCACAACGTCTCCATCGCCGTCAAGCGCTTCGAGGAGTAAATCCGTGGCTTCCGCCGTCTCGTTCGACCGCACTCGCGTGACCGATCCGGCGCTCCTTCCCATCGCGGACAAGGTCCTCGCTGGCGAGCGCCTCACGCAGGCCGACGGGGCCGCGCTCTTTCACACGAGCGACCTGCTGGGTCTGGGCGTCATGGCCGATGCCGCCAACCGCGCCCGCAATGGCGACACGGTGACGTTCGCGGCCAATCAGCACATCAACCCCACCAACATCTGCATCCTGCGGAAGACCTGCGTCTTCTGCTCCTACGCGCGGCTCCCGAAGGAGTCGGGCGCGTATCGCTACACGATGGAGCAGGTGTGGGAAGAGGCGGCCAAGGTCGACGCCAACATGACCCGCGAGTTTCACATCGTGGGCGGTCTCGACATGCAGACCGGGCTCGCCTACTACCAGGAGATGTTCCGCGGCCTCAAGGAGCGGCATCCCCAGGTGCACATCAAGGCGCTCACGGCCGTCGAGATCGCGCACATCGCTCGTATCGACAAGATGTCCGTGCGCGACGTGCTCATCACGCTGCGTGAGGCCGGCCTCGACACGATGCCCGGTGGCGGCGCCGAAGTGTTCAGCCCCGGTGTTCGTGCCACCATCGCCGACCGCAAGCTGTCGGGCGAGGAGTACATCGACGTCCATCGCATCGCACACGAGTTGGGCATTCGCACCAACTGCACCATGCTCTATGGACACGTCGAGACATACGAGGACCGCATCAACCACCTCGGCATGCTGCGCGACTTGCAGGACGAGACGGGCGGTTTCCTCGCGTACATCCCGCTCGCCTACCATCCGGACAACAACGAGCTGGGTGTCGAGCTCGGACGCACCGGCACGGCGACCACCGGCTTCGACGTCCTGAAGAACCTCGCCGTCGGCCGCCTGTTCCTCGACAACTTCACGCACGTGAAGTCGCACTGGATCATGGTCACGCCCGCCATCTCGCAGATGTCGCTGCACTTCGGCGTCAACGATCTCGAGGGAACGGTCGTGCGCGAGAAGATCTACCACGAGGCCGGCGCGCACACGGCGCAGGCCATGTCGCTCGACGAGATCCTCCGCATCATCCGCGGCGCGGGGAAGACGCCCGCCGAGCGCGACTCGTTCTACAACGTGCTGCGCGTGTTCGACGAGCCCACGCCGCCGCGCGCCGAGGCGGCGTAAGCGATGCGCGTCGGTCGCATCCCGTACATCAACTGCTATCCAGTCTACGGCGCCATCGACCGCGCCATCGTCACGCTCGACGCGAATCTCGTCGACGGTGTGCCGACGAAGCTCAATCACGCCATGGCCGCGGGCGCGCTCGACGTCAGCGTGATCTCGGCTGTCGAGTATGCGCGGGATGCGGCGCGGTATCTCCTGTTGCCCGACCTCGCCATCTCGTGCGACGGTCCAGTGCGGAGCGTCATGTTGTTCTCGCGTCGCCCCGCCGAGTCGCTCGGTGGCGGACGTGTGCTCGTGAGCCGGAGCTCCATGACCAGCGTCGCGTTGCTCCGCCTGATGTTCGAGGAAGTGTGGCGCACCGAGCCCGTGTTCATTCCGTCCGACGCCGAAGTCTCCGATCTCGTTCGCGCCGGCACTGAACAGCATGACGCGCGGCTCATCATCGGTGACGCAGCGCTCATGCTCACGTCGGGCGCGAGCGAGCTCGCTGCCGACTACCCGTACGTCTACGACCTCGGATCGGTGTGGAAGGAGTGGACGGGCCTGCCGTTCGTCTTCGCCGTGTGGGTCGCGCAGCGCACGACCCCCGTTGCCGGCTCGCTAGCGGTGCACGCGCAGCTCATCGAGTCGCGCGACTGGGGCCTCGAGCATCTCGACCAGCTCGCGGCGCAGGCTGCCGTCGCCACGGGCGTCTCGCGCCCGAAGGCGCTCGAATACCTGTCGGGCCTCGACTACGGATTGCGCTACGAGCACCTCGCTGGCCTCACCGCGTTCTTCGGCAAGCTTGCCGCGAGCGGTCGAGTGCCGAATGGCTCCCTCGCCTTTCTTCCCGCCGCTTGATGCGCGACCTCCTCGATTTCTACCAGAACGCGCCGCTGCTGGAGTTGGGCGCCGAAGCCGATCGGGTGCGCCAGGAGCTGCATCCCGGCAATACGGTCACGTACATCGTCGACCGCAATATCAACTACACCAACGTCTGCGTCGCCGACTGCGGGTTCTGCGCGTTCTATCGGCGCCCGAAGGACGCTGAAGGCTGGACGCTGTCATACGAGCAGATCGGCGCCAAGATCGACGAGACCAAGGCCCTCGGCGGCGTGCAGATCCTGATGCAGGGCGGGCACAATCCGTACATCCCGTTCGAGTGGTATCTCGACCTGCTGCGGTACATCAAGAAGTACCATCCCATCCACGTGCACGGCTTCAGCCCGAGCGAAGTGGACTTCTGGGCGAAGCTGTATCGCATGGACGCGCGCGAGGTCATTCGCGAGCTGCAGAAGGCGGGGCTCGACTCCATTCCGGGCGGCGGCGGCGAGATCCTCGTGCAGCGCGTGCGTGACCAGGTCGCGAAGAAGAAGGCCGGTGCCGATCGCTGGCTCGAGATCATGGAGATCGCGCATCAGGAGGGCATGAAGACCTCTGTCACCATGATGTACGGCATCGGTGAGACGCTCGCCGAGCGACTCGAGCACCTCGCGCGCGTGAAGGAAGTGCAGTCGCGCACGGGTGGCTTCACGGCGTTCATCTGCTGGCCGCTGCAGCCGGAGAACACGCCGACGATGTCGCACATGCAGAAGACCGACGCGCTCGACTACCTGCGCACGGTCGCGATCGCGCGCATCGCGCTGCCGAACGTGCCCAACCTCCAGTCCAGCTGGGTGACGATGGGCATGAAGATCGGGCAGACGGCGCTGCGCTTCGGCTGCAATGACTTCGGCTCGCTCATGATCGAGGAGAACGTCGTCTCCGCCGCGAACCCCACGCACCGGACGTCGATCGCCGAGATGGAGCACCTGATTCGCGACGCGGGGTTCACACCGGCGCGGCGCCGTCAGGACTACTCGATCATCGCGCCGCTGGCGGAAGCCGCGGCGTGATGGCCGAACGTCGCCTCGCGGTCCGGAGCGGCATCGGCTACGACTCACATCGGTTCGCGCCGGGTGGCCCACTCATCCTGGGCGGCGTGCGCATTCCAAGTGACGTCCACCTGCACGGACACTCCGACGGCGACGCCGCTGCGCACGCCATCACCGACGCCATTCTCGGCGCCGCTGCACTTGGCGACATCGGTGAGATGTTCGCCGACACCGATGCGGCGAATGCCGGCCGCGACTCCATCGAAATGCTCTCCCTCGCGAATGGACGGCTCGCATCGAATGGCTGGCGCGTCGCGCAGGTGGACGTCGTCGTCATCGCCGAGACGCCCAGGATCGCCACGCACCGCGATGCCATGCGTGATCGCGTGGCGAGCGCATTGGGCATCGCGCGCGACGACGTGAGCATCAAGGGAAAGACGAACGAGTCGATGGGCTTCGTCGGTCGCGGCGAAGGGATCGCCTGCATCGCCACGGCAACGATCGTCGCCGCGTAGCAAATGAGCGGTCTTCTCACGTGGCTCACGGGACTGCCGTTGGCGGTCCTCTATCCGGTCATGGCGATTGCTGCGGCCATCGAGAACGTCTTCCCGCCCATACCCGCCGACTCGATCGTTGCGCTGGGGAGTTGGCTCGCCGGCCGGGGTGATGGAAGCGCGATGGGCGCATTCCTCGCGACGTGGATCGGCAACGTCGGTGGTGCGGCGGCGATGTACTATGTCGGCCGATCGCATGGCGTCGCCTTCATGCACAAGCGCTTTCCGCGCCTGGCCGACGAGAGGAACGAAAAGCGGCTCGAGGCGATGTATGGCAAGTACGGCATTCTCGCGCTCGTCGTGAGCCGGCTCATTCCTGGCGTGCGCGCGGTGGTGCCTCCCTTTGCCGGCGCGCTCAAGGTGCCGCCCGTCACCGCCATCGGCGCGATGGCAATTGCGTCGGCGGTATGGTATGGCATCATCAGCTACGTTGCGTTCCACGCCAACGCGGAGTTCTCCCAGCTGATGAAGGTCGTGAAGGACTCAGGCACCATCATGGCGCTCGTCGCCGCGGGCATGCTCGTCCTGGTCGCGCTCATCTGGTTCCTGCGCCGACGCAGCCACCAGAGCACATGAGCGACGACGATCGTCGAGCCCGCGGCTTCCTGCTCGCGCGCTTCTCCGACTACGTCACGCTCGAACAGGGGCTCTCGCCGCGTACGATCGAGGCCTACCAGCGCGACCTCGCGCGCTTCGCCGAATATGCCGAGTCGAAAGGCATCGCTGCGCCGGTGGACATCACCGCGAAAGTGATGCGCGAGTACGTGTACCACCTCAAGGATCTCGGGCTGTCGCCGGCGTCGATCCGCCGCAACGTGTCAGCCATTCGCACGTACTTCCGCTTTCTCACCGGCGACGGAATTGTCGTCAGTGATCCGAGCGAGCGTCTCGAGACTCCCAAGCGGTGGCGCACCCTCCCCGAGGTGCTGACCGTGGAGGAAGTGCAGAAGCTGCTCGCCGCGCCGACGCTCGACGACAAGCTCGTGTTCCGCGATCGTGCGCTGCTCGAGCTGGCGTACGGCGCCGGACTGCGCGTCTCCGAGTGGATCACGCTCGGCCTCCGCGACCTGTTGCTGGAGGATGGGCTCGTGCGCGTGTTCGGCAAGGGAAGCAAGGAGCGGCTCGTGCCCATTGGACGCTCGGCGATTGGCGCGCTGGCCGTCTACATTCGCGAGCAGCGCCCGCGGCTCGAGAAAGGGGAAGGGAAGGGCATCCTCTTTCTCAACGCACGAGGAAAGCCGCTCACGCGGATGGGCGCGTGGAAAATTCTCCGCGGCCATGTCGACCGCGCGGGAATCACGAAGCACGTGTCGCCGCACACGCTTCGTCATTCGTTTGCCACACACCTGCTCGAGGGTGGCGCCGACCTCCGTGCCGTGCAGGAGATGCTGGGTCACGTGGACATCGCCACCACGCAGATCTACACGCACGTGGACCGGGAGTATCTCCGGCAGGTGCATAAGAGTTATCATCCACGAGGATAGCTACCGACCTCCGCCAGACTGACACCGATGCTGCTCGTGATCGACAACTACGACTCCTTCACGTACAACCTCGTGCAGTACCTGGGCGAGCTTGGCGCGGAGATCGTCGTGCATCGCAACGACGCCATCACCGTCGACGAGATCAGCGCATTGGCGCCGTCGGCAATGGTACTCTCGCCCGGCCCGTGCGCGCCGGCGCAGGCGGGGATAACCGTCGAGGCGATTCGCGCGCTGAGCAACCGCATTCCGACCCTTGGCGTGTGCCTCGGTCACCAGGCCATCGGTGAGGCGTATGGTGGGCGCGTCGTGCGAGCGGCCCGAGCCGTGCATGGCAAGACGTCGCGCATCGCACACGATGGAAGCGAGTTGTTCGCCGGACTGCCGTCGCCGCTCGAGGTGGGACGCTATCACTCGCTCGTGGTGGAGCGTGCGTCGCTGCCCGCAGAGCTGCAGGTTGTCGCCACATCCGTGGACGATCCGACAGAGATTCACGCGCTTCGCCACGCGACCCACCCCGTCTGGGGCGTCCAGTTTCACCCGGAATCCGTGTTGACTCAGAACGGCAAGCAGCTGCTGCGCAACTTTCTCGACTTAGTGACCGCGTGATGCGTCTCGCGCTCGCGATCGTACTCGTGGCGCCTGCGCTGCTGGGTGCCCAGGACATCGTCGTTGGCCGGGGCGCCGAGCGCAATTCCGGGCTGTTCATTCGCGAGGCAGTCGCGCAGCCTCATGTGATCATCACCGGCAATGGCCGTCTCGACCTGCCACGCGACAGCACGGTCACGTCGACGTTGATCGTACTTGGCCGAGATACCTACCTCGCGAGTCATGTGGACGGGAACGTGGTGGTGGTGGGTGCAAACCTGTTCCTGCGTCCCGGTGTGGAGGTGCGCGGCCACGCCGTGGCAATCGGCGGTACGGTTGCCAGTACGACACTCGGGCGCGTGGGCGGCAGGATCGAGAGTTACCAGGACGACATCTTCGACATCTCGCCTCGTCCTGGTGGCTACGCGCTCGACTATCGGCCGTCCGTCGTAGCGAGGCAGATCCCGTTGGTTCAGCCGGCCGGGATCGAGGGTCTGATGATCCCCAGCTACGACCGCGTCGACGGGTTGTCGCTGCCGCTTGGTGTGCTGTTGAGGGCAGTGGACGGCATGCTGGAAGTCGAGGGATCAGTCACGTATCGCAGCCGGCTCGGCGCGTTCGATCCCGGCGCCACCGTGCGCATCGCACCCGAGCGGAACGTCCGCTTCGAAGGCTTCGTCGGCATAGCCACGCGCACGAACGACAGCTGGAACTACTCCGACCTCGTCAACTCGGCGACGACCTTCTTTGCCGGCAACGATACGCGCAACTACTTCCGCTCGCGGATTGCCGACGGTCGGCTGTTCGCCCTCGTCGAGCGGCCCGGCATTTCCTTCGAGCCGTATCTCGGGGGCCGGTTCGAGAAGGTCAGTGCCATCACGGCTTCGGGGAACGTGTGGAGCGTCACGGGGCGAAAGGACCCTGACTTCGAGCACATCCGCCGTCCCAATCCATTCGTCGAGGACGGCGACATCAGCTCCGGTCTGATCGGCGCGCAGCTCTACGATACCGCCGGCACGGTGGTGAGCCGCATTCGGCTCGGCGTGGAGCAGAGCTTCACGACCATGTCGCGGACGACGAACTTCACGCAACTCACCTTCGACGGGCGCGTGGACTTTCCGACGTTCAAGACGCAGCACCTCTATTTCCGCTCACATGCCGTCACCACGCTTGGTGACAGCGTGCCCAGGGCGCGCTACGCGTACCTCGGTGGAAGCGGGACGCTGCCGGTGCTCGACATCCTCGAGATGGGCGGCACGGAGCTGTTCTATCTGGAGAGCCGCTACGCCATCCCGATCGAGTCGGTGAAGCTCCCGCTCATCGGGTCGCCGATCGTCACCCTGCGGCACATCATGGGTTCGGCCGGTGTGAAGAGCCTCCCGAGCCTCGAGCAGGAGATCGGCATCGGGCTTGGCCTGAGCGCATTGCGTTTCGATTTTACGCACGACGTCACGGGCAGTCGCGGGTCACGATTCGGGGCCGGAATATCGCTGTCGAAGTAGCGTCGCTACGACCGCAGATCGGCCTAGCGTTCAGGCATGTCGAGGGGTAACTTCCTTGGCGTGAAAGTTGCATCCGCGCCCCGCCCCGAGTGAAGACGCTTGCCGTCATCCCAGCACGACTGGGCGCGACGAGGCTCCCCAGAAAGCCGCTCCGCCTCCTCGCGGGAGTCCCGATCATCATCAGGGTTCTCGAGCGCGTGAGCGCGCTCCGCGTCGCCGATCGCATCGTCGTCGCCACCGACAGTGACGAGATCGCGCAACGCGTCCGCGAAGCTGGCGGCGAATCCGTCATGACCTCCGCCGCGCATCCCTCCGGCACCGATCGCGTGGCAGAAGTCGCCCGCTTGGCCGGCTTTCGCGACTTCGACGCGATCCTCAACGTGCAGGGAGACGAGCCATTCGTCTCCGGCCCTGCCGTCCGTGGCGCGCTCCAGCAGGTCACTGGCGGACATCATCCGCTCGGTACCGCGGCCGTGAACGCGTCGAGCGACGTCCTCGAGCGTCCCGATGTCGTCAAAGTGGTAACTGCCGACGATGGCGCCGCGATGTATTTTTCCCGCGCGCCGATCCCGTTTCTGCGCGACGTGCACGACGTCGTCGCGCGCGATGCGCGAGTGCTGCATCACGTGGGCGTCTATGCGTATACGCCGGAGTCGCTCGCCCACTGGGTGGCGCTGCCGGCGCACCCGCTTGAACAGATCGAACGCCTGGAACAGCTCCGTCCCCTCGCTGCGGGGATGAGAATGGGCATTGCCGTGGTGAAGGGGCCCGTGCGAGCGGGCGTCGATACCGAAACCGACCTGGTACGTGCGAATAGAGAATGGCTGACCTTCACCGTGAACGAGAGCTGATGCAGACCAACACTCGGCAGCACACGACGAAATTCATCTTCGTGACGGGCGGCGTCGTCTCCTCACTCGGCAAGGGCATCGCGGCCGCATCATTGGGACGGCTGCTCGTCGAGCGTGGCCTTCGCGTGACGATGATGAAGTTCGACCCGTACCTCAACGTCGATCCGGGCACCATGTCGCCGTTCCAGCACGGCGAGGTGTACGTCACCGACGACGGCGCGGAAACGGACCTGGATCTCGGTCACTACGAGCGGTTCATCGACCGGTCGCTCTCACAGGCGAACAACGTGACCACGGGGCGCATCTACCTCAATGTGATCACAAAGGAACGCCGCGGTGAATACCTCGGCTCGACGGTACAGGTGATTCCGCACATCACCGACGAGATCAAGGGAGCGATCCGTCGCATCGCTCCCGAGAACGACGTCGTCATCGTCGAGATCGGCGGAACGGTCGGCGACATCGAATCGCAGCCGTTCCTCGAGGCGATTCGCCAGTTCCGTCACGATGTCGGCCGAGAAAACGCGATCTTCGTGCATCTCACGCTCATTCCGTACATCGCGGCCGCGGGCGAGCTCAAGACGAAGCCGACGCAGCATTCCGTGCGCGAGCTCATGCAGCTGGGAATCCAGCCCGACATCCTCGTCGTGCGCACCGAGCGTCCGCTCTCGGATGACATCAAGCGCAAGATCGCGCTCTTCTGCAACGTGGAATTCGGCGCGGTGATCGAGTCGCCCGACGTGAAGTCGATCTACCAGATCCCGCTCAAGTTCAAGGAGCAGGGATTCGACGACAAGGTGCTGCAGAAGTTCGGCATCGAGCGTCCCGCACCCGAGCTCGCGCCGTGGCGCGAAATGGTGCAGCGTGTCGTCGCGCCGCACGAGCGCGTGCGCATCGCGGTCGTCGGCAAATACACCGACTTCGTGGACAGCTACAAGAGCGTGCAGGAAGCGCTCATTCACGGGGGGATCGCCAACGACGTCGGCGTCGACATCTCGTGGACGTCGAGCGACAGCTTCACCGACGCTGCGACCGCACGCGAGATCCTCGCGCAGCACGACGGGCTGCTGGTGCCCGGCGGCTTCGGCGTCCGCGGTGTCGAAGGCATGGTCGAGGCGATTCGCGCGTCGCGCGAGAATAGCGTTCCCTTCTTCGGCATCTGCTTGGGGATGCAGACGGCAATCATCGAATTCGCGCGCAATGTCTGCGGCCTCGACGACAGCCACTCATCGGAGTTCGCGCCGGAGTGCGACAACGCGGTCATCGCGCTCATGGAATCGCAGCAGCACGTCACCGACATGGGCGGCACCATGCGGCTCGGCGCATATCCGTGCCGGCTCGCGCGCGGCTCGCGCGCCGCTGAAGTGTATGGCGTGGCCGAGGTGAGCGAGCGGCATCGTCATCGCTATGAGGTGGCCAACCAGTACCGCGACATGTTCATCGAGCATGGCCTTCGCCTCAGCGGTTTGTCTCCCGATGGCCAGCTCGTGGAGATCATCGAGTTCCCGGCGCATCCGTATTTCATCGGCTGCCAGTTTCATCCGGAGCTTCAGTCGCGTCCGACGCGCCCGCATCCGTTGTTCGCCGGCTTCATCGCCGCATCGGTTGCGGCAAAGCAGCGCAAGCTCGGTGGACGCAGCGCGTCGTCGATCGCGGCGCCGGCACATTCATGACGCCTGTCCGCTTCCGCCGCGACGCGCTGTTCCTGATCGCGGGTCCGTGTGTGCTGGAAGACGACGCGCTCAACTTGCGCGTCGGCGAGCATCTCGCGCGCCTCGCGGAGCACGTGCCTGGCGGCATCATCTTCAAGGCGAGCTTCGACAAGGCCAACCGCTCGAACGCCGGTGCGTTTCGCGGACCTGGGCTCGACGAAGGACTCGCTGCGCTCGATCGCGTGCGTTCGGCAACTGGTCTTCCGATTCTCACTGACGTGCACCTGCCCGACCAGTGTGCAGCGGCGGGGCAGGTTGCCGACGTGCTGCAGATCCCCGCCTTTCTCTCGCGCCAGACGGACCTTCTCGTCGCCGCCGGCGCCACGGGCAAACCGGTGAACGTGAAGAAGGGACAGTGGATGCATCCCGAGGGCATGCGTGGCGCGATCGCCAAGGTGCGCGACGGCTATCGCGACGCCGGACATAAGGGCGACGCTCAAGTCGCCGCGACCGAGCGTGGCACCTTCTTCGGCTACGGTGATCTCGTCGTCGACTTTCGCGCCATGCCTCGCATGCGCGAAGCGTGCGACGCGCCGGTGATCTTCGACGCCACGCACAGCGTGCAGCAGCCGGGCCGCGGCGAAGGCGGAACGAGCGGCGGCGCGCGTGAATTCATTCCACCGCTCACCATGGCCGCATGCGCGGTTGGCGTGGATGGTCTCTTCATGGAGACACACCCCGACCCGGCCCATGCGCCGAGCGACGGGCCGAACATGATTCCGCTGGACAAGCTCGATGCGCTGATTCTCCGCGCGGTGCGGGTCTGGGAGACGGCACGCGGATGATCAATGCCGATCTTGCTCGCGGCATTCGGCTTGTCGTCCTCGATGTGGACGGCGTGCTCACCGACGGCGGCGTCTACCTCGGCGCGGTCGACGGCAAGGCGATGGAGTTCAAGCGCTATGACATCCAGGATGGCCTCGGCATCTACCTGATGCAGAAGGCCGGCTTGCGCGTCGCCATCATCACGGGCCGAGTGTCCGAGAGCGTGCGTCTGCGGGCGTTGGAGTTGAACATCGAGGATCTCGCGCAGGATGCGAACGCGATGAAGCTGCCGGCGTTCCTCAAGATGCTCGACAAGCACGGTATCAAGCCGTCGGAGGCCGCATTCGTCGGCGATGACTTTCCCGACATGGCCGTGTTGCGCCTCGTTGGGCTTCCAGTCGCAGTCGGGAACGCCGTACCTGAGGTAAAGGCAGTCTGCGCCCTGCAACTAAAGCGCGAGGGTGGCCGCGGTGCGGTGCGCGAATTCGCCGAGGCGCTGCTCAAGGCGCGTGGCGAGTGGGACGATGTGACGGGTCGCTACGTGGAAGAACGCTCACTCTCGATGGCGGAGCCCACGTCGTGACGTCGGACCAGATCATCGCGCGCGGCAAGAGCGTCGTCCGTCTCGAGCGGGAAGCGCTCGGCATGGTCGAGGAGCGTCTCGGCGAAAGCTTTGCCGAAGCCGTGACGATGATCGCGAAATGCACCGGTCGCGTAATCGTGACTGGGGTAGGAAAATCGGGACTGATCGGGCGCAAGATCGCCGCGACGCTGACGTCGACCGGATCGCCGGCAATCTTCCTGCACCCGATGGACAGTGTGCATGGCGACCTCGGCATCGTCGGGCCGGAGGACATCGCGATCCTGCTCTCCAAGTCCGGAGAGTCGGACGAGTTGCTCGGGTTGCTCGAACATCTTCAGGGGCTGGGTGTACGGACCGTCGCGATAACGGGGGAGATGGGCTCGGCACTGGCTCGGCTGTGCGATGTGGCACTCGATGCGTGGGTTCGCGAAGAGGCGTGCCCGCACGATCTCGCGCCGACGACGAGCACCACGGCGGCACTCGCGTTAGGCGATGCGCTCGCGGTGGCGTTGCTCGAGTACAAGGGGTTTCGTCGCGAGGATTTCGCGCGCCTGCATCCTGGCGGCGCGCTCGGTCGTCGTCTCGTGACGCGTGTCGACGAGATCATGCTGACGGAGCCGTTGCCGATCCTGCCTCAGGGCAGTTCGCTGCGGCAGGCGGTGGTCGTGTTGGCGGAGCAGCGTGGCATCGTTCTCGTGACGGATGATGATCGGAGGTTGCATGGCGTACTCACGGCCGGAGATCTGACGCGATTGATGGAACACGAGATGGACGTACTATCGCAGCCCGTCGAGCGCATCATGACGCGTACGCCGCGCAGCGCCGAATCGGGAGAGTTGGCAAGCGCCGTGGCGTTCCGCATGGAGTCGTTCGGCATCATGGCGATGCCCGTACTCGATGGCAGTGAGCGCCTCGTCGGCGTGGTGCATTTGCATGATCTCCTGCGCGCGCGGGTCGCCTGATGCGCTTGGCACTCATGGTTGCGACAATCGCGATCGCTGCCGTCGCCGGCTGCAAGAACAAGGGCGCGGCGCCACCGGTGCGCGGAGCGGCGTCGCTCGCCGACAGCGCAGAGCAGGTGATGTTCAATATTCGTTTTCTGCTCACCGACAAGGGCGTGCAGCGCGGCGAGCTGTTCGCCGACACCGCCTACATGTTCGACGAGAACACGCGGATGGACCTGCGGAAGGTGCGGAGCACGTTCAACACGTCCACGGGCGCGAAGGACGGCGTGATGAGCGCCGACAGGGGCAAGTACAACAGCCGCCAGCAGATGCTCGAGGGATTCGGCAACGTCGTCATCGTGACCAACGACGGAAAGCGGCTCACCACGCCACAGCTGAAGTACATGCAGGGCATCAACGAGGTGTCGAGCGACACGTCATTCACGCTGGTGCAGCCGGGGAAGACGCTGTCGGGCATCGGCTTCAAGTCCGACCCACAGCTCACGCACTTCAGTATCAAGAAGGGCGCGAAGGGCACGGGCAGCTTCGTTCTCCCGGGCACGGAATGATGCTGCGCTACGTTCTCGCTGCATTGCTCGCGGTCTCGCTCACGGCATACGCTCAGGACACTGGTGCGCCGAAGGGGCGCTGCCAGTTTCAGTTCGACAACACGCCGAACACGTCGCTCACGACATTCCAGCTGCCGAGCAAGCAGTACAACTCCTTTCTCGGCAATGGCGTCGTCGCGCGCTGTCCCAGCCAGAAGATCGTGCTCAAGTCGGACAGCCTCGAGCAGTATGGCGACGAGGGACGCTACTTTTTCATCGGGCATGTGGATTACAAGGAACCTCGCCTCGCCCTCAAGGCAGACTTCCTCACGTATTTCCAGCGGGACGAGCGCCTGCTCGCGTTCTCCAACGTCGACGCGACTCTGCCGAGCGGCTCGAAGCTCAAGGGTAGCTCGCTGGAGTTCTTCCGCGCCATTCCCAAACTGAGGCCGAAGCAGCGCGGTGTGTCGATCGGGCGTCCGACAATCTCGATCATCGAGAAGGATCCGCAGGGCAAAACGCAGCCACCCGTCACGGTCACGGGCAACACCGTCTGGCTCGAAGGCGATAGCGTCGTCGCGTCGTCAGGCGAAGTGGTCGTGGTGCGCCCCGAGCTCACCGCCACTGGCGACTCGCTCTACCTCGACAACGGTGCTGGCACCCTGCGGCTGATGCGCAAGCCGAGGATGGTGGGAACAAAGGGGAGGCCATTTACGCTCGTTGGCGAGACGATCGATCTGCTCTCGCGCCGGCGGAAGCTCGAACGCGTTCTCTCGAAGAGCTCCGCCGAAGCCACGAGTGAGGATCTCAACCTCAAATCCGACACCATCGACATGCGTGTGACCGACGACCTGCTGCAGCGCGCAACTGCGTGGGGCAAGGGTCGCGCGCGCGCGACGTCTCCGCAGCAGACGATCGTCAGCGATTCAATCGACGTGCTCATGCCCGGACAGCGCGTGCGAGAGATGCATGCCGTGCGCAACGCCGTCGCCGAGGGCGCGCCCGACACCACCAAGTTCCACACCACGGAAAAGGATCGTTTGATGGGCGATACGATCATCGCCTACTTCGATTCGATTCCCGCGCGAGACACCACGAGCAAGCCGCGCATCCGGATGCTCGTCGCCATCGGACACGCATCGTCGCTCCAGCATCTCCCGCCGCAGGACACGACACTCCGCAAGCCCGACATCAACTACATCTGCGGGCAGCGCATCACTGTCACGTTCGACTCGGCGAAAGTGAAGAACGTGAAAATGGAAGACTCGAAGCCGCCCTGCGGCGGCATCTACGCCCAGGCCGAGGCTGACTCCAGCACCAGGAGGAAGAATGCTCCTGGCGTCGCCGCTCCTCCGCCCGCGGGCAGGCCTGTGCCCACGCCCACGTCCGTGGCGCCTGCTCCCGTTAGCCCGGTCAAGAAGCCATGACCGGTCCGTTCAACTCGCCACGCATCCAGCAACTCGTCGACCGGCTCGCTCGCGGCGACCGCTCCACCGCACTCGCGCTGCACGCGATCATCCTGGCTGCCGATGCTGACGGATACGCCAGCCTCGACGACCTCGCGGTCATCTATCGCGGCGACTACCTCGCCGCACAGCGCGCCGCCGGCCGCGATGCCGAACGCGAAGCGGGGGAGCTGAGCATGGACCAGGTGCGCTCGCACCTGGCCACGTCCGTGCTCCTGCGCCTCGCGTCCGAAGGCATCATCGAACTGCCCACCGAAAGCATCCTCCAGCCGAACTCGCGCCTTCGCATTTCGCCGCCACTCTGGACGGAGGTGAGCGGCATGCGGTCGGAGGTCGCCGACGTCCTGCGCCACACGGGAGAATATGCCGCCTCGCGCGACTCTCGCGGTGGCGCCCCAGCGCCGGACGTCCGGGCGGGAAGCGTGCTTGAAGCGACTGGTCTTTCGAAGATCTATCGCAAGCGCCGAGTCGTGAACGATGTGGCCTTACGCTTGCAACAGGGAGAGATCGTCGGACTGCTGGGCCCGAACGGCGCGGGTAAGACGACCACGTTCTACATGATCGTGGGACTCATCCAACCGCTCAACGGGCGCATCCTGCTGGACGGTACCGACGTCACGTCCATGCCGATGTACCGGCGTTCGAGGAAAGGAATCGGCTACCTCTCGCAGGAGCCCTCCATCTTCCGAAAGCTCTCCGTCGAGGACAACATCGTAGCCATCCTGGAGACGCTGCCGCTCTCGAAAGAGCAACGGTCGGCCCGCCTCGAGAAGTTGCTGGACGAATTGAGCATCAAGCACCTCAGGCACAGCAAGGCATATCAACTATCGGGTGGTGAACGCCGCCGCCTCGAGATCACGCGGGCGTTGGTCACGGAACCAAAGTTCATGATGCTGGACGAGCCGTTCGCGGGTGTCGATCCCATTGCCGTACACGACATCCAGACCATCGTCGCCAACTTGCGGACGCGCGGCATCGGCGTATTGATCAGCGATCACAACGTGGAGCAGACTCTGGACATCGTGGACCGCGCATACATCATGTTCGACGGAAAGGTTCAGGTCTCCGGCACGGTGCGCGAACTCGTGTTCGATGACAGAGTTGCCGAACGGTATCTCGGTCCGACCCTCTCGGCGCGCCTCCGCGCCAGGTTCGAACGAGAGACGCAGGGAGATGGAGCATGAGACCGGGCCTCGGCCAACACACCCAGCTCAAGCAGGAGCTGAAGATCAATCCACGCCTCTACCAGGCGATGGATCTGCTCTATATGCCTCTCCTCGATCTCCAGAACCACCTCAAGCAGGAGCTCCTCAACAATCCGTTCCTCGACATGATCGAGCCGGATGAAGAGGACGACGAGGATGGCATCGAACAGCAGGAAGATCCCAACCCAGAGACCGAAGCCGAGAAGGAAGAGAAAGGCGAGATCGACTGGGAGGAGATCCTCCTCGACGGCTTCGATGCGGGTGGTCGGCGTGAAGAGCACGAGGAGCGCGAGTATTACGAGCCCGTCACGGTGGACACCCGCGACCTGGCCGACCACCTGCGCGACCAGGTGTCGCTGCTCGACCT
>JAQBPV010000153.1 GCA_028287345.1 Gemmatimonadota bacterium | reverse complement strand
TCGCGTCGTCCGACTTTCGTCCGAGCCCGGCAGCCAGACCCTCTACTTCCACGACAACGCGTATTCGCCCGACGGCGACAAGTACGTTTTCAGCAGTCCGAGCGGCATCATGCTGCTCGACGTCACGACACTCGGCGCGCAGCCGCCGAAGCCCGTGCTGATCGTCCCAGGCGGAAGCGGTGCCTACTTCGCTCGACGCTCGCGCGAGGTGTACTTCACTCGGCGAGACGCCGCGTCCGCCGGCGTGCAAGCATACGACGTCGACACGAAGACGACGCGAGCGGTGCCACACGCATCACGCACGCTGATCAATGCAGACGAGACGTTCACTGTCGCGGCCATTGCAGCAGAAGATCCGTCGGGCAAGACTCTGCGTCCTGCACCGCGCGAGCCCCGTCCGCAACTCGAGCGAATGTTCCCGGGCAAGACGCTCGAGCAGCTCTCACCGGAACAGCAGTACGCCGTGACCAAGGAGGATGGCCTCGCGCGTCGCGCGCTCAACCCCGAAGGCATGGCGTTCACCTTCACGAACTTGAAGACCGGCGAGGCCCGCACCGTTGGCTATCAGTACGGCTGGCTCAATCACATGCAGTTCAATCCTGTCGATCCGAGTCTGCTGCTCTACTGCCACGAGGGCACGTGGCACGAGGTGGATCGTGTGTGGACCATCCGCACCAATGGCTCGGAGATGACGCTGCGCCACAAGCGCACGATGGACATGGAGATCGCCGGCCACGAGTTCTGGAGCTTCGACGGAAGGACCGTTTGGTTCGATCTCCAGACGCCGCGCAGTCAGGTGTTCTGGATCGCCGGCGTCGATGTCGCCTCGGGTAAGGAGACGAGATACCACGTCGATCGCGATGCATGGTCAGTGCACTACAACGTCTCGCGCGACAACGCGCTCTTCATGGGCGACGGTGGCGACGAGACGCAGGTCGCCTTCTCGCAGCAAGGCCGATGGATCAACCTCTTCACCGTGTTGCCGGGCGATAGCCTGAGGCGCGAGAAGCTCGTCAATATGGCGAAGCACAACTACGTCACCGGTCGCGGCGGAGTGGAGCCCAACGGCTCCATCACGCCGGACAAGAGGTGGGTGATCTTCACGGGCAACTTCCACGGCGCTCGCCATGTGTATGCCGTGGAGATCGCGAAGACGAGCTGACCCGCCCTACGCCATCTTCGCCTGCAGACGCTGGTCGATGCGATCGAGGAAGTCTTCCGTGTAGAGATACGGCGCCTTGCTGTCGATGAGGATGGCGAGATCCTTCGTCATCTCGCCCGACTCCACCGCCTCGATGCACACGGCCTCGAGCGCATTGGCGAACTTGATCAGCGCATCGTTGCCATCGAGCTTCCCGCGGTGTGCGAGCCCGCGCGTCCACGCGAAGATCGACGCGATGGGATTCGTCGATGTCTTGTTCCCCTTCTGATGCTCACGATAGTGGCGCGTCACCGTGCCGTGCGCCGCCTCGGCCTCCATCGTCTTGCCGTCGGGCGTGAGCAGCACGCTCGTCATCAGGCCGAGTGAACCGAACCCCTGCGCGACGATGTCCGACTGCACGTCGCCGTCGTAGTTCTTGCATGCCCACACGTAGCCGCCCTCCCACTTGAGCGCGCTCGCGACCATGTCGTCGATGAGACGATGCTCGTAGGTCAAGCCCTTCTTGTCGAACTCCGCCTTGAACTCGTCGTTGAACACCTGCTCGAAGATGTCCTTGAAGGCGCCGTCGTACGCCTTGAGGATCGTGTTCTTCGTGCTGAGGTACACCGGATAGTTGCGCTGCAGCCCGAACGTGAGGCTCGCGCGCGCGAAATCGCGGATGGAGTCGTTGTAGTTGTACATCCCCATCGCGACGCCGCCGTCGGCGCCGTACTTCGCAACTTCGAAGTGCTGCGGCTCGCCACCACCGTCAGGTGTGTACGTCATGGTGAGAGTTCCGGGTCCCTTCACCTTGAAGTCCGTGGCCTTGTACTGATCGCCATGCGCATGACGTCCCACGACGATCGGCTTCGTCCAACCCGGCACGAGGCGCGGGATGTTCTTCATGATGATCGGCTCGCGGAAGATCACGCCGCCAAGGATGTTGCGGATGGTGCCGTTGGGACTCTTCCACATCTTCTTGAGCCCGAACTCCTTGACGCGCGCCTCATCCGGCGTGATCGTCGCGCACTTCACCGCTGCGCCGTGCTTCTTCGTTGCGTTCGCCGAATCGATCGTGACCTGATCGTTCGTGGCGTCGCGGTGCTCGATGCCGAGGTCGTAGTAGTCGATCGGAATGTCGACGTACGGCAGGATCAGCTTGTCCTTGATGAACTTCCAGATGATGCGGGTCATCTCGTCGCCGTCCATTTCGACGAGCGGGTTCGCGACTTTGATCTTCGCCATTAGGGGTCCGAATTGAGGTTGGGTGAATTTAGCGAGCGTTCCGTCGTTCGCCGCCCGGACCAGCACTACGGGTGAGATTCTCTTCGCAAAGCGCCGTCGTTCGCTCTCGCCGTGGCGAGGACGCAGCAATACTGTGGCACGTCGGCCACAGTGGCGCGCGCTGCCTCACTGAGTGGCTTGTCGTAACTCTTTTCCCAGCAACAGGATGCGATTCCCGTCGGCAAAAGTTGGTGTGTAAAGTTTCGGAATGATCTATGCGGCCTGAACTTTTGTGCGACGCCGTACGCCTGAGCCGACCCATTCGGCATCACGCAAGTTGCAGGATCCCCCCATGCGTAACCGATTCGCTGCACTCGCCCTCACCATGTCGGTGGGATTTGCCGCGCCCGCAAGCGCGTCGACCCAGGTCACGTTCCTCAACGCCGGCACCGTCACGGCGTTCGGCTACTATGTCGGTCCATACAACGGGATCATGGGCGCGCCCGTCAATGGCACCGTCCTGCTCAACTGCGTGGATTTCTTCCACCACGTTGCCGACGGCGATATCTGGCAAGCCAACCTCACGAATCTCAGTTCGAACGCGGGTATCGGCACGGTGACGCGATTCAACAACCTCACGGCGTATCGCCAGGCGGCATGGCTCGCGACGCAGTTCGCCACGACGTCGAACCCTGCCACGATCGGCGACATTCAGGCGACGATGTGGAACCTGTTCTCCGGACCGACCACGCCGCCGCAACCAACCACGAACTCGTGGCTCCTGGCTTCGCAAGCGTACGTCGCCGCGAATCCGAATGGATCGTCCTACCAGAACTTCTGGGTCGTCAGTGACGTGAACAGCTACAACGCCGACGGCACCGACAACGTGAACAGCCGCCAGGAGTTCATCATCGTCACGCCCGAACCGGCGTCGATGCTGCTCTTCGGGACGGGGCTCGCTGGCCTCGCCGCAGCCCGCATCCGCCGCAGACGAAACTAGTCTTCGCTCGCCACACGTGAAAAGGTCCCGGGCCAACCGGGACTTTTTTGCGAACGGAATGCCATGCGCCTGGCTGACTGACGCGGATGACGCGTCGTCCGACGATTCGTCGTGGAGATTCTCTCACCGACCGAATCCGACGCCGACATCGAAGTCGCACTGTTGACAATACCGGCGAGCGGTGCAATTTTACCGCAAGCGGTAATTTTTTACCGATCCCCTCGATTCGATCCATGCGAGACCCCAGTCATCTCAGCCGGCGCGAACGACAGATCATGGACAGCCTCTACCGTCGCGGTGAGGCGACGGTCGCCGAGATCCAGCAGGATCTCCCAAAGGCGCCCACCGACTCCGCCATCCGCGCCATGCTCCGCCTCCTCGAGGGCAAGCGACATGTCGCCCGCGTCGGCACGAGCCGCCCACAGGTCTATCGTCCCGCTCTCGAGAAAGACGTCGCCGGACTTCGGGCCGTGCGTCACCTGCTCACCACATTCTTCGGTGGCTCGCGCGAGCGCGCCATTCAGGCCGTGATGGCATCCGCCGACACACGGCTCGACCCGTCAGAGCTCAAGCGACTCTCTCAGTTGATCTCCGCGGCGCGACGCGCCGAGACGGAGGACGCATGACGCCGCTCATCGAGACGCTCGGCGCTACGGCAATACGCGGCGCCGTGCTCATGGCGACGATCGCCATCGCCGTTGGATTCCTTCGACGAGCATCGGCATCGACGCGACATGCGCTCTTGGCGGCCGGCTTCGCGGCGCTGCTCCTGCTGCCACTCACGTATCTCGTCACACCACGCTGGACGCGTCTGCCAAATGTCTCGACGCTACTTCCAGCCGCGCCGACGCCATTGCCTGCCACGCCCATTGAAGCGCCCACCAGGAACGTCGCTCCGACGATTGCAGCGCCGGTTGCGAACCGCACGTTGAACTGGCCCAGCATTGCCGCACTGCTGTGGCTCGCCGGCGGAGTTGCAACCTGGCTCTACTTCGTTGCCGGCCGCTGGCGTGCCGCACGCATGATTCGCCGCGCCACTCCCGTCGTCGACGCTCGCCTCCGCGAGCTGCTCCACTCGACGCAATCGACCATGCGCGTCCACAGCCCAGTCTCGCTCCGACTCGGCGATGAGCAACACGTGCCCTATGCGGCTGGCGTCATCACGTCGACGATCGTGCTGCCGATGTCAGCCACCACATGGCCCGACGCGCGTCTCCGCGCCGTGCTCCTGCACGAGCTCGCACACGTACGCCGACGCGATGGCTTCATTCAACTGCTCGTCGACACCTGTTGTGCGCTGCACTGGTTCAATCCGCTCGTCTGGTACGGGAGCATACAGCTCGTGTCGGAGCGCGAGATCGCCTGCGACGACCTCGTCGTGACGTCGGGGACCTCTCCGTTCGACTATGCGGAAGAACTGCTCGCGGTGGCCGACGCCTTTCGTGCGCCCGTTCCGCGCGTCGTCCTCGCCATCACTCGGCCGGGCGCACTCGAGCATCGCATTCGCTCACTGCTCGATACCCGTCGCGCACGGAGCGCTTCAGTGCGGATGAGTGTGGCGACGTCCGCCGCAGTGCTCGCGTT
>JAQBPV010000136.1 GCA_028287345.1 Gemmatimonadota bacterium | reverse complement strand
GACACGCATCACTTCATGCGGCATGCGAACTGGGTATCCGTGGACTCGGCGACGGCGTCCTACTTCGAACGGCAGTTCGGCAATTCGGGATCGCAGACGAAGAGCACCAAGGCGCTTCCCTGACTGTCATACCATCAAACGACCAGCCTTCAGCCGTAAGCTGTCAGTCTTAAGCTGCAGCCGCAGCCTGCAGCAAAGCTTTCAGCTAGTGGCGTTGAATAACGACGTTGGCTGATGGCTTGGCTGTCGGCTGCGGCTGCAGCTTAGGACTTAAGGCTGACGGCTGAAGGCTGGGGCGTTTGCCGTCTACGGATGCAGCGTGAGCTTTTGCATCCGCCAATTCAGGATCTCGGCGACATACAGCTCGTTCTCGGATGGACACGCAATTTGGTGTATCCAGCCGAACTGCTTCACCTGCTTGCCCGACTCACCCAGTGTGCCGAGCACCTTCCCGTCGAGGGTGAGCTTGTAGATGCGTCCGGGCACCGCGTCGGCGACGTAGAGATATTGCGTCGCCCCGGGTGTGATGCACATGGCCCACGGTGCGCCTGACGCTGCAAGCGGATTGCTGCCCGTGGCCGGCATGGCGCCATTGAGCAGATCGAGCGTCTTCGTGAACGGCACGTCGATCGTGATGATGCGAAGCGGGTTGCCGTCGGCGTCGAAGACCTGAATGCGGCGATTGGTGCGATCGCCGATGTAGATGTTGCCCTTCGCGTCGCTGGCGATGCTGTGCAGGATGTTGAACTGGCCCGGCTCGCTGCCGCGCGAGCCCCATGTCTTGAGCCACTTGCCGTTGCGGTCGACCTTCACGACCCGCGAGTTGCCATAGCCGTCGGCGATGAAGGTGTTGCCGGCGAGATCCCACGCGACATCCGCCGGCCTGTTGAACGTCCCCCACCTCGGTGCGGGTGGCGGCGCGCCTGGTGCAATCGGTGCCTCCGGCTCGACGGCCTCGACGCGACGACCGAGCACCATCGTGACCCGACCGGCCGGGTTGAACTTGATGACCATGTTCGTGCCTTCGTCGGTCGCCCAGATGTTGTCGTCCTTGTCCACGCGCACCGTGTGAGCGAAGGCGAAGCCGTAGAGGTCCTTGCCGATCTCGCGGATGTACGTGCCATCGCCGGCGAACTCGAAGAGCTGCGAGGCGGTCGCGCCGTGCACGGTAGACCGCTCGCCAGTACGCGTGAAGATGAAGATGTGTCGCTTGGAATTCAGGGCGACGCCGACGACTTCGCCGAAGGTCATCCCGGCAGGGAGTTTTAATAGATCGGCGTTCGCGTCGAACCGAATCTCGGGCACATTGGTCTGTGCTGCGACGCATGGGGCGAGCGCGAACAGAACGGCAATGACAATGTTCTTCATTGACAGTCGGGTGGGTGTGGATGCGGAAAGGGTACCGCCTACCTTGTAGCTTCGCGAGCAAACCCACTCAGACCTGCAGACAAGAAACAATTTTGACTTGAATTTCAAGAATTTCAAAGAATTCCTGGAATCGACTCGAAGCATTCCAACCAAGGTACCGCCAGAGCTTTTGCTTTGAGGTCTGCATCCAAACTCGGGCGCACCGTCAATTCATCACCACAGGGATGCAATTCCAATAATCCGCATGATTCTAGTCAGGCATTTGCTGTTTTTCCGAGGTTTGCCCAACTTGGCGATATGAGACATTCCCTGCTCTGCGCAACGCTGTTGATGCTCTCAGTGCCAGAACTGAGAGCACAATCGAAGGCCAATCCGACAGTAGACAAGATCTTCGCCGAGTGGGACAAGCCCACGTCGCCCGGTTGCGCGGTGGGGGCGATCAAGGACAACCGCTATCTGTATCAACGCGGCTACGGGATGGCGAACCTCGACTACGACATCCCGAATGCGCCCGGGATGGTCTACTACATCGGCTCGGACTCGAAGCAGTTCACCGCCGCGAGCATCGCGCTGCTGTCGCTGCAGGGAAAGTTGTCGCTCGACGACAACATCCGGAAATACTTTCCCGAGCTGCCCGACTACGGCACGCCGATCGCCATTCGCCATCTCATCCACCATACGAGCGGGATTCGCGACATCTATTCGCTGATGAGCATGCGCGGCGACAAGCTCGAGGACGTCTTCTCCGACTCGGCCGCGCTCTCGCTGATCTTTCGCCAGAAGGGACTCGGCTTCAAGCCCGGCGACGCATATTCCTACAGCAACTCCGGCTACTTCCTGCTCGCGCAGCTGATCAAGCGCGTGACGGGCCAGCCTCTTCGCGAATTCGCCGACGCGCAGATCTTCCAGCCACTCGGCATGACCCACACGCACTTCCACGACGACCCCGGTCACGTGATGAAGCAGCGTGCGATGAGCTATGAGAAGGACGGCAAAGGTGGCTTTCGCATCTCGTATCTCCAGAATTTCGACAAGGTCGGGGCGGGCGGGCTTTACTCGACGATCGACGACCTGCGCAAATGGGACGAGAACTTCTACACGCATCAAGTCGGCGGCGATGCTCTGCAACGCATCATCCACACGCGCGGCATCCTGAACAACGGCGACACGCTCGGCTACGCGTTCGGCAACAACGTCGGCACGTTTCGCGGCCTTCGCGTCACGGAGCATGGCGGCTCGATGATGGGCTACAAGGCGTACGTCCTCCGCTTTCCCGATCAGCACTTCAGTGTGCTGACGACGTGCAACCTTGGCGCGATCGATCCGGGTCCGCTCTCGCATGCTGTCGCTGCCGTCTTCCTCGGTGACCGGATGTCGCCTGAGATGCCACGCGCGGTCGCGCAGGCAGCGGCGCGACAGGCCGGCGCGTCGAGTACGTCCGACGCGCTGACGAGCGCCGACGTCGCCGCCCTGGTCGGCGATTACTTCAGCGACGATCTCGGCGTCGCGTACAGCGTGCGCATGTCGCCGGATGGACAACTCATGCTTGCGATGCCCGGGGACAAGCCCGTTACGCTACTGCCGGCTGGATCGAATGCGTTTCGCTTCGGGTCCACGACGGTTCGCTTCGAGCGGTCGAGCGAGGGCGCAAGCAAGGCGATGATCCTGACGGTATCACGTATCGGAGAGATGCGGCTGGTGCGACGCTAGCAGGCAGATGCGGACCCCTCTCACACCGCTCGAATTCGCGCGCCGCGCCCGCTCCATCTACGGCGACCGCGAAGCCGTCGTCGACGGTGGAGAGCGGTGGACGTACGCGCAGTTCTTCGATCGCTGCGACCGGTGGTCGAGCGCACTCCAGCAGCTCGGCGTCACGCAGGGCGACCGCGTGGCGTACATCGCGCCCAACACGCATGCACAGCTCGAGGCCTTCTACGCCGTCCCGCAAATCGGTGGCGTCGTCGTCCCGCTCAACTATCGGCTGCTCCCGGCCGATTGGGTGTACATGGTCAACCACAGCGGCAGCCGAGTGGTGTGCGTGCATGCCGACTATCTCGCCCTTGTTGATTCGGTCCGAGCCGAGATGCCCGCCGCCGAGCACTTCGTTGCGCTCGAAGGTGGCGGAGACGGGTGGCTCGACTACGAGTCGCTCGTCGCGAATGCCTCACCCTCGTTCGCGCCAGTCGCGATCGCCGAGAATGACCTGCTGACGATCAACTACACGAGCGGCACCACGGCGCAGCCGAAAGGCGTGATGATCACGCACCGCAACGCGTACATGAATGCGGTGGGCACGCTGATTCATCACCACATGTCGGCGGACGAACGCTACCTGTGGACGCTGCCGATGTTTCACGCCAACGGCTGGACGTTCGTGTGGATCGTGACTGCGGCAGGCGGCACGCACGTGTGTCTCCGGAAGGTCGATGCTGCAGCGGTCTTCGACAACGCACGTCGCGAGCGGATCACGATGTTCTGCGCCGCGCCCACTGTGTTGATCGGCGTCGCCAATGCACCGCCCGAGATTCGCGCTGACGCGCCCAAGGGCATTCGCATCCTCACCGCCGGCGCACCTCCCGCCGCGGCGACGATCGAGCGTATCGAGGAAGAAGTCGGCTGGACGGTGACGCACGTCTACGGTCTCACCGAGACCGCACCGTTCATCCTCGTCTGCGAGCCGCGCGCCGAGCACGCGTCGCTCGACGCGCAGGGCCGAGCGCGCATCAAGGCGCGCCAGGGCGTGGAGCTGATCACGTCGGGCGAGCTGCACGTCGTCGACGAACACGGCAACGACGTTCTGCGCGATGGCGCGACGGTCGGCGAGATCGTCGTGCGCGGCAACGTCGTGATGGAGGGTTATTACCGCGATCCCGTGGCGACGGCGCGCGCGTTTCATGGCGGCTGGTTTCACTCTGGCGACGCCGCGGTCGTGCATCCCGACGGCTACGTCGAGATTCGCGATCGGTTGAAGGACGTCATCATCAGCGGCGGCGAGAACATCTCGTCCATCGAAGTCGAAGGCGCGCTGCTGCGTCATCCCGCCGTGCTGGAAGTCGCGGTCGTCGGCCTGCCACACGAGCAGTGGGGCGAGGCGCCGCATGCGTTCGTTGTCCTCAAGCCGGGCATGACGGTCACCGAAGACGAGCTTCGCCAGTTCGCGAGGCAACGGCTCGCCGCGTTCAAGGTGCCCAAAGGGATGACGTTCGTCACCGAGCTTCCGAAGACAGCAACCGGGAAGATTCAGAAATTCGTATTGCGAGGCGGACGGTCAGCGATCGCGACACAGTAGAACCACAGCCGACAGCCGTCAGCGATAAGTACTAAGCTGCAGCCACAGCTGACAGCCTAGCCTTCAGCGGCTGTTCGCTTGGCTGTACGCTGCGGCTGCAGCTTAAGACCTACGGCTTCCGGCTGGAAGCTGATGGTTCCATTCCACCGCACTAGATTCGACGATGCATTTCCTCCGACCCACCATCGGCGGCCTCTTGTTCGCCTGTGCTGCGCATGCGCAGACGCCGCCCCAGAAAACCGCTCGCGCCGTGCGCATCATCGGCACGCCGCCGAGCATCGACGGACGACTCGACGACGCAGCGTGGTCCGCGGCCACGGTCATCTCGGACTTCGTGCAGAAGATCCCCGTCGAGGGCGCGACACCGAGCGTCGCGACCGACGTACGGATCCTCTACGACGACGACGCACTCTACGTCGGCGCTCGGCTCCATCGTACTGATCCCAGCGCGATTCGCACGTCGATCACGCGGCGCGACGGCGATAGCGACGCCGAGGTGTTCACGGTGTCGCTCGATACGTATCTCGACAAGCGGACGGCCTACAGCTTCTCGGTGTCGTCGGGCGGCGTGCGCGGCGACTTCTATCACTCACAGGACAGTGAGGACAGCGGCCGCGAAGCGCAGTTCGACCCGGTGTGGGCGGCCAGTGCGCGCGTCGACGCCGATGGATGGACGGCGGAGATGCGCATTCCGTTCTCGCAGCTGCGCTTCAATGCTGGCGCCGCACAGACGTGGGGGCTTCAGCTCACCCGCAACGTTGCCGACCGCGCCGAGCGTGCGCAGTGGGTGCTCATTCCAGTGTCGGCGGCGGGCTTTGCGTCCATGTTCGGGCAGCTCGAGGGCATCGTCGGTATTCCACCTGCTCGGCGACTGGAGCTGTTGCCCTATATCGCGTCCGATCTGACGTACCGCGCGAACGTGAATCCGGCCAATCCGTTCAACGACCGCGCCGGTGCGCGCGCCGGCGGCGATCTCAAGTTCGGACTCGGGCCTAACCTCACGCTCGATGCGACGATCAATCCGGACTTCGGGCAGGTCGAGGCCGATCCGGCCGTCGTGAACCTCACCGCCTTCGAGGTCGTCTTCGACGAACGGCGACCGTTCTTCATCGAGGGCAACGAGCTGCTCACCGGTCGCGGTCAGAGCTTCATCGGGCGTCCGAGCTGGTTCTACAGTCGCCGCATCGGCGCCGCGCCGCGCGGAGTGGCGATCGGCGAGTTCGTCAACGCGCCACAGAACACGACCATCGTCACCGCAGCGAAAGTGACTGGCCGTCTTCCGTCCGGGCTCTCCGTCGGCGCGCTGGCCGCGGTGACACCGCGCGAATATGCCGAGACATTCACGACCGGCACCGATTCCATCGGGCGAATCGCCGTCGCGCCGCCGAGCGTGTTTGGTGTGCTACGGTTGCAACAGGAATTCGGGTCACAGCAGTCAAATGTCGGCATGTCGCTGACGCAGGTGCACCGGACGCTCGATGCGCGTGGCGGGTTGGATCAGCTACTCACGAGCAATGCCTTGGCCGGCGGCGCCGATTGGAAGCTGCGCTACATGCAGGGCATGTACGAGATTACCGGTTGGGTCGGCGGGAGTTACGTGGACGGTGACGCTGCGGCGATCGCGGCACTGCAGCGATCCAGCGCGCACTTCTTCCAGCGTCCCGATCAGGATCACATCTCCTTCGATCCGACGCGTACGTCGCTGACGGGGACGAGTGCATCGCTGCGCCTGGACAAGAATGCAGGCCGGTTCACACTCGGCGGCATTCAGGTTTCGACGCGCTCGCCCGGCTTCGAGATCAACGACGCGGGCCAGATGCGCAGCGGCGACGACATCGACTTCAACGCCGACATTCAGCTCCGCGACACGAAGCCGCACAAGAATTTTCGGTTCATCAACTTCGGGACGTCCACGCAGGCCGGTTGGAACTTCGGTGGCATCCGCCAATACCTGCGGTTCAGCGAATCCGGTCAGATCACGCTGCACAACTTCCTGCGCTTCAACGCGTCGGTGACGAAGCACATCGCGTCGCTGAGCGACGACCTCACGCGCGGCGGTCCGCTCATCGCGACGCCTGGGGCGTACCAGCTGACGGCGCAGGTGACGAGTCGCGCGAACGTGCCGACGACCTGGACGGCGCGCACCGTGTATTTCGACGACGACTTCGGCGGCTGGCGGTGGGACGCGACCACTGGTCTCTCCATCCGTCCTGCATCGCAGTGGCAGGCCTCGGTGGATCCATCGTACTCGCGCTCCGTCGAGTCACGGCAGTATGTGTCCACGCGCGCCGGTGGCAACTCGGCGACGTTCGGCAGTCGCTACATCTTCTCGTTCATCGAGCGGAGCACGCTGTCGGCTCGGTTCCGTCTGAACTACGCGTTCACACCGAACTTCACGGCGGAAGGCTACGCCGAGCCCTTCGCGGCGAGTGGGCGGTTCTATGATTTCGGGGAGCTGCCGTCGCCGCGGGCGAGTGCGTTGAGGGTGTACGCGTCACAGAAGCACGAAGCGAATGGCACGACGACGATTGCCGACGGAAGTGACACATTTTCGTTGCCGGCGCTGGACTTCAACCGCCTGTCGTTCCGGTCGAATCTGGTGCTGCGATGGGAGTACCTACCGGGCAGCACGGCGTATCTCATCTGGCAGCAGAGCCGCGCCGATCTCGGGCCGGCGGGTCAGCTGATCAATCCGCGAGATCTGTGGGATGCGACCACGCGCGCAGCGGGGGACAACCTGTTCGTCGTGAAAATCAGCTATTGGTTGGGGGTACGTTAGCGAGGACGGCTGTTGACGCCGTCATTGAACTGATTCCGTGATTCGGTGATTCTAGCCATCTGTTGGAGTGCTCTGACCTCACGCGACTGCGGAAAGCGAGGCTAGAATCACGGAATCAGGGAATCACGGAATCGACTCGATGTCGTGCGAGAAGCTCTTGCCACGGCTGTTTGTTTTATCCGTGTAGATTCGGCAGTTGTCCGTGCCCATCCGTGTGTGCTGTTCCCTTTGGTTTCGCCAACGCCACTACTGGAACTGGAACTCCCCACCCACGACGACAGTCCGACTCGCGAAGAACGAATACACCGGGCTTCGCGTTTGATAGCTTGCGTCGTACGTGACAGCACTCGAGTTGTGGTGGTTACCGACGTTGATTACCTCGACGAAGCTCGTCAGCAGAAACCCTGGCGCGCGGATGAAGCGCATCAGTCGCGCGTCCGCGCGCACGTACGCAGGAAGGCGCTCGGACATCACGTCGCCATACACTGGCGCGATCCGACCATCGGTTCCGACGAACCCACCAGTGACCGGAGTATGCGGCGCACCGGTTCCGTAGCGCAGCGTGGTACCGACGCTCCAATTGGCGTTGATCGTCGTCGTCGCTGAGGTCGTCACCGAATGCGTGATGTCGAACGGCGAGTTCGCATGGCGACCGTCGAGCAGGTCGACGTTGGCATCGAGCAGCGAATACGACAGCCATCCCGTCACACGACCAGCGCCCTTCCGCTGCGCAAGCACATCGACGCCATTCGCCGAGCCACCGACGACCTGCGGCCCGGCACCAAACACGCCGTAGTCCGAGTACTGCTTCCGGAACGCTTCCGCCCGGATGAACGTCGTTGCGCCATCGCGCTCGAGTCCCACGCTCACGTGTTGCGCAGCACGCGCGAGACCCGATGGCGTACCTGCGTCCGGAACCGCAGGCTCGGCGCGCCACCGACCCTGATGAAAGAGTCCCGCGCCTACACGTGCGAGCCATAGGCCGCGCTGCGTCGTCAAGGCGATGCGAGGATCCAGCGTCGCACCGCGTTCGCCAGGAAGGCGGTCGGCGCGCAGGCCCACGGTGATCGACGATGCGGCGCGCGTCAGTTGCGTCTCCGCATATGCTCCGATCTGGTTCGCCGACGTGGCAACGTCGGCCACCATACGCAACGGCGAACCCGGAGCCACGCTGCCTGTCGTCGGAAGTGCGCCATTCTCTCCGCGCGTCGAACTTCCCTGCTCCGCACCGCCACGAATCGTCATCGCTTCGGTCGGCGCGTATTCCGCGTCCACGCGCGCGTCCACATTCCTCTCGTCGCGCGCGCGTGCGAGCACACCGAAATCCCAATCGCTGGAGCGGGTGCTCATGGTGGCGTTCGTGCGAATCGTGAGCGGTGTGCTCGAGGCGATCCATCGTGACGACAGCACCACCGCACTCATTCCACCGGCGGCGTGAAACGGACCCTTCCAACCGGCCGCGTTGACGATCGGGCGCGCATCGTCCTGTTCGACGATCGCGGTGGCGCGCAGCTCGCTCGCCGGCGATGGATTGGCGATCAGTGATGCGATGCCTTCGACCGAATGCGGCGCACCCTGGAACTCCGCGCTCCGGCCATGCGTCGCCAACAGCGCCTGCGTCTGCGATGCTCGGCCACTCACCCATCCGCCGAGCGTCTTGGTGAACGGAATGCGCGCGGTGCCACTCGCCTGCACGAGACTCAGGCCCGCGCGCAGTTGACGCTCACGGGGCCGCCCATCCGTCTCGATCTCGATTACACCGGAGAGTGCGTTGCCGTGTTGCACGGAGAATCCACCACTCGAATAGCGCACCGATTTCACCACGAACGGCTCGATGGCGCCGAACATGCCGCCGTTCAATCCCTCGAACCGCGAGAGCGCCGAGAGCCGACCACCGTTGACGATCAGCGACGTCTCGCTCGCATCGCCGCCGCGAGTGTAGATGTCACTGCCCTCCGATACGCGCGTTGCACCAGGCTGCATCTGCAGTGACTGCATGACGTCGGCGGCGCCGCCCGCCGTCATGAGCACCTGTGACTTGCCGATCTGTTGCACCGCGGCGCGGCCGGCATTCGACGGCGCGGATGACACGACGACGCGTACCGCACCGAGCGTCGCCGGTGCTGACGCTGTCGGCGGCGTCTGCGCTGGTTTCGCGACAGCCGCGCGCTCAGCCAGACCACGCAGTGCGGTGTCTGCAGGAAAGAGTCGGGCACCGCGCTCGAACAGGGCGCGTGCACTGTCGGGCTGCCCCATCCGCGCGTACATGGCGCCGCGATACTCGAACACGCGCGCGAATCGCGGATTGTCGGTGCGGTCGCCTTGCTGTCGAAGCAAGTCGTCGAACTCTTTCGCCGCCCGTGGTGCGCGACCGAGAAAGCTCGGCGACCGAAGGTTGATCGACGCCAGGACGAAGCGCGCCGTCCAATGGGTGGGGTCGATCGCGAGTGCGTTCTCGAGTAGCTCGATGGCGTGCGTGCTGAGCTCACCCTGCGTCGCCATGTCGGCTGATGGGATGATGCACTGACTCTCGGCGCGGGCGAGACCAACGAGTGCGTCGACATCGCGCGGCTGCCGCTCGAGCCGCTTTTGAAAAAGTGCCTGGGCCCGACGACCATTCACCTCGGCGTCCGGTAGCTGGCGTCGCTCGGCGAATCCGCTGCATGCCTGCAGCGCGTCGGCGGCTTCGGCCATCTGGGGATCGACAGTCTGGGCCTGAAGGGCAGAGAACGAGGACACCGAGAGCGCGAATACAATGAGACCAGTTCGAAATGACGACATGAGACACCTCCAGACCTGAAATGTTTACAGCGTTAACATACCTTGCCAATGTTAACGATGTCAACACAGATTTGGTTTCATGCCGTCCAAGCGAACCCCGAAAGCCCTGCCCCGTGCGTACCACCATGGCGACCTCCGCTCCGCCCTCATTCAGAGCGCTCTCGGCCTGCTGCGAGACGAGGGACCCGAAGCCCTCACGCTGCGCGGAGTCGCCCGCGCCGCGGGGGTGAGTCAGGCCGCGCCCTATCGGCACTTCAAGGATCGCCGCGCGCTCGTGGCGGCCGTCGCCGAGGAGGGGTTTCGCATGCTCCAGTCGGCGATGCTCCACGCTGCGCAGAAGGCCGACGGCCGGCTGGGACTCAAGCAGGTGGCCATCGCGTACGTGCAGTTCGGGCACGAGCATCCGGCCGAGTATCGCATCATGTTCGGACCAGAGGTCGCGCGGCACGATGAACTGCCCGACCTGCGCGAGACGTCGAGCGCGGTGCTTGCCTTCGTGCAAGTCGGCCTCGAACAGCTGCAGGCGGCTGGCTCGATCGGCGCGGGCGATCCGGCGGCGATGGCAGCGACGATATGGTCGATGCTGCATGGCCTGGTGATGTTGTCGCTCGACGGACAGACAGCCGGCGTGGGCCTCACGTTGGATCAACTCGTCGATGAGACGACGCGCATCATGATGTTCGGCATGGCGTCGCGGACCTGACGACGTGCCGATACGCATCGACGTCGCCGAAGAATCGTTCGACACGCTCGCCGAGTATGCGACGATTCCGATCGCATTCGAGGTGCGTGATGTGCTCGATCTCTCGACGATGACTCCACGTTCGATCGAGACGACGTACGTAAAGAACTACGACCTCGACGGCGGCTCGCCCACCGATTGGCCAGCCCGGTTCGACGTCTCGCGTTGGGTGCTACTCGTTGCGCGAGTCGACGGACGTCGCGTGGGAGGCGCAGTTGTCGCATTCGACACGCCGGAAGTGCACATGCTCGGCGGCCAGCGCGACGTCGCCCTGCTGTGGGACCTTCGCGTCGCGCCGGAGCTTCGTGGACGTGGCGTCGGCACGGCGCTGTTTCGCGCTACCGAACGCTGGGCAGAAGCGAAGCGGTGCACGGTGCTCGAAGTGGAGACGCAGGACATCAACGTTCCCGCCTGCCGCTTCTACGCTCGCATGGGTTGCCGACTCGGCGCCATCGATCGCAAGGCATATGTCGAGTTCCCGAACGAAGTGCAGCTGCTCTGGACCAAGCGACTCGCTTCGGGATGACGATGCGCCGTGCCAGTTTGTACATTTGGCGCAACGACACCTCTCCGGAGAACACCGTGGATAGATCCGACGATTTGCTGGACGCTGCGCAGCCCGAGCTCGAGCTCCTGGCCGAGGAGGCCGAGTCGCTGACGAAGGGCGGCGTCGACCGGCGCGAGTTCGTCTTCATGTCGCTCGTTGCGGCGGCTGCGAGCACATTCGGCGCCCATGTCGTGCGCGCACAGAGCGGTGGCGCTGGTGCAGCGACGGCCGGCGCAGCAGGCGCGATCCCACAGCAACCAGCGGTCGCACCTTGGCCACTCGGCAACGGCGAAGCGCCGGCCGAGCAGTTCATGCCGTATCCGGGTGGAACGGGTGCGCTGATGGAGAAGATGGTGAAGGAGCATGGCGCGAAGGCATTCGATCGCGCGGTGTTCACCGTCGAGAAGTGGAGCGGTGCGGTTCCGACGTCCGACGAAGCGATCGCGTTTCTCCCGGCGCATCGGCTCTCGGCGCTCATCAAGGCGAAGAAAATCACGTCGACGCGACTGACGCAGATCTATCTGGAGCGGCTCAAGCGCTTGAATCCGACGCTGAACTGCGCCGTGACGATCATGGAGACGCAGGGGCTCGCCGAGGCGGCGAAGGCCGATGCGGAGATCGCTGCGGGCAAATATCGCGGACCGCTTCACGGAATTCCGTATGGCGTGAAGGATCTCTTCAACACCAAGGGCGTGCCGACGACGTGGGGCGCACCGGATTTCAAGGATCGCACGATCGACGCGGACGCGGAGGTCGTCGTGCGACTGCGTGACGCCGGCGCCGTGTTGATCGCGAAGCTCACGACGGGGTTGTTTGCGCAGAACGACCAGTGGTTCGGTGGGCGCACGAACAATCCATGGAATCTCTCGCAGGGCTCGAGTGGCTCGTCGGCCGGTCCGTCGTCGGCGACGGCTGGTGGGTGCGTTGCGTTCGGCATCGGCACGGAGACGCAGGGCTCGATCGTCTCGCCAGCGATTCGCTGCGGGTTGAGCGCGCTGCGTCCGACGTTCGGACGCGTGAGCCGCGAAGGTGGAATGGTGTTGGCGTGGTCGCAGGATCGCGTCGGTCCGATCTGCCGCAGCGTCGAAGATTGCGCGATGGTGTTCAACGTCATTCACGGCGTCGATCCGAAGGATCCGTCGACCGTGATGACGCCGTTCAACTTCGACCGGAACATCAAGCTGGCGAAGCTGCGCATCGGCGTCGATCCAAATGCGCCGAAGGAGTTCGTGGACAAGCTGCGCGAGCTCGGCATGCAGCCGAAGGACATCGGCGCACGTCCGACGGTGCCCGGCATCGGCGGCGGCGGATTGAACGTCGAGTATGCGGCGGCGTTCGACGACTACGTGCAGCGCAAGGCGAAGGAGATCGGCCTCGACTTGAATACTGTCCTCACTCCGACGACTGGCGGCGCGCCATTTCCCGGCACTGGCCCGGCGGAGCCGACGAACGCGATGTCACCTGCCAATTGGAATCCGCGGTTCGTCAACGGCCGCACGGTGAAGGCATTCGAGTTCCTGCAGAATCAGCGGCGCCGCTACGTGTTGATCACGAAGTGGGGCGAGTTCATGAAGGATCTCGACATGTTCATCGGTTCGCCGACGGCCGACGTCGCACCGAATGCGCAGACCGGCCATCCGTGCGCAGTGGTGCCCTACAAGTTCGATGTCCCCGTGCAGCAGCAGCAGGGCGGCGGCGGCGGACGCGGTGGCGCGGCCCCAGCCCCGACGACACCTGCGCCGGCGCCGGCGCCGACGCCACTGAATCCGCAGCCAATCTGCGCGGTGATCACCGGTGCGCTCTACAACGACGACATGATTCTCTCCGTCGCGCATCAGTTCCAGACGCACAACGACGTCGTCACCAGGCATCCCGCACTCTAGCATGGACGCGATCAACCTCGAGCAGAAGCTCGCGAGCTTCACCGGATTCTTTCAGCCGCGCGTCGTGACGCAGTTCAACGGTCACGACGTGATGGTCGCGAAGACGAAGGGTGAATTCATCTGGCACAAGCACGACGACACCGACGACTTCTTTCTCGTATTGAAGGGGCGTCTCGTCATCCATCTCCGCGATGGCAGCGTGACGCTCGGCCCTGGCGAGATGTACATCGTGCCGAAGGGTGTCGAGCACAAGCCGGTCGCCGACGAGGAGACGCACATCCTGCTCATCGAGCCGACGGGCACGCCGAACACGGGTAATGCGGCAACGGCGCAGCCGCGCAGGGTCATCTAGTTCGGTCATCGCTCGTTTCACTCGTCCCTTCGAGATGACACTGGGAATGACCTCGATCGCGTTTCTCGGCTACGGTACCGTCGCGCGTGCGTTGCACGAGCTTCTCGTGCGTCATGACATACCCATTGCGATCACGGGCGTAGCGAGTCGGCGCATCGGATGGTGGGCGAACGCTGACGGACTCGATCCCGCTGCGCCAACTGGCACCGAGTGCCGCGACGTGCACGAATGGCTCGCCGCCGCGAAAGCCGACGTCGTATTCGAGGCTATCGCGCTCGAGCCGCATACGGGACAGCCCGCGCTCGACTACCTGCGCGCCGCGCTGGAGCACGGCGCGCACGCCATCTCGGCGAACAAGGGCCCGGTCGTGCACGGTTATCGCGAGCTGACGTCGCTCGCTGAGCGCATGGGACGGAAGTATCGATTCGAGTCTGCGGTGATGGATGGTGCGCCGGTGTTCTCGCTGGTGCGCGAGTGTCTGCCGCTTGCCGGACTGCGCGGCGTGCGCGGCATCTTCACGTCGACGGCGACGATCGTGCTCGAGGCAATCGAAGCTGGCGGCTCGACGGAAGACGGCATCGCGCACGCACAGCG
>JAQBPV010000128.1 GCA_028287345.1 Gemmatimonadota bacterium | reverse complement strand
GCAGCATCGGCTTCGGTACGTTGTTCCTTGCGGTGAGTTATGCATGTTCGGAACGAACCGTCGCTCCAACGGCGACGGATGATGCAAACGCATTTGCGGTCAGTGGCATTCTCTCGAGCTCACTCTGGCGCGTCGACGGAGCACAGCTCACGTACGCAGGTTCCTTCTCGGCGCAAGGACGTATCACGCAGGACAAGAATGGCGTGCATCAAGAGTTCGAGCCCGGGGTCGTCAACTAGGCACCCGCCGCGCTTTCGGCTCCTGCGCTGGGGCTTTCGCCACTGCGCACGGTTGCTGCCAACAAGATCGCACTCCCCGAAGGAGGACATGTAACGTGGCGCACGCGCCTGACGTCGCGGCGCGAGCCACTCACCACGCGTGATGGAAGACGTATCTCGATGCAGCGCGTGGCCGATCCGCGCGGCGGCGGGCGGCCGCCGGTGGCGACCATGCTCTTCGATGGTGATCGCCCGGTGTCGTTGGTCGAAGGTGTGTACCAGAAAGAAGGCAAGCGCTGGAAGCCCACGCGCGCACGCGTCACCATCTTCGGAAAGGACGGGAAGCCCTCGGTCGTCACGGAGAACGACTTCGCCGCGCTTCAGACGGCAAGTGTCGCGATGCCGGGGACGGCGGCTGTCCTCGCCAACGGATTCCGTCGGGTTGGTGGTTCGCTTTCACGGCTCATACAGCCAGACGCTCTCTATGCCGCCTCGCCAGCGGACGAGGTGGACGGGGAGCGTTGCTGGCGTCAGCGGCTCGCCGTCATCGGAGCTGCGGCGGCACAGGTTGCTGCGGACATCGCCCTCGGTGTTGCAGTCACGGCGTGTGCCGCCACCGCCGGTGTAGCGTGTCCCGCTGTCATCGGCGCATCGATCGCCGTGGCGGCAGCTGCCGTCAACTATCTCATCAAGGTCATCGAATATGATGAATGCATGAGTCGCGAGGATCCCATTGTCTCCGCGCTTGGCGGCGGTGGCGGAAACGAAAGTGGCAGTGGGTGCTACGACATCATATGGGAGATCAGTTACGACGGCGGTTGGAGCTGGAGCTATTACGACACCCAGCGGGTTTGCAAGCAGACGTCCGAGAAGTAGCAGCGAGATAGTGACGACGATCGTCGCATGGCGGAACGCACTGAAACTCGTACCTTCATCGCTGTCTCCATCGCGCTAACGGAGACAGCGATGAGGCATCCCTCACTCCGGAGATGATGTCGTGGCCACATCCCCCACCACTCTCATGCAAGGCCTTACGCTTTTCGCGGGCGTCATGGCGGTGGCCAGTCTCGTGATCACGGCGCTCTTCGTGCACGACAAACGCCATCGCGTGCCTGGCCTTCTTCTCTCCACGGGCCTGGTCTGCCTTCTCGTTGGGCCACTCTTCAGTGATGCGACGATGCAGGTTGCAGTCACCGGCGTTGCGGTCCTCCTCGTCGTGGTTTCTGGCGCGCTCTCGATTCGCTCTCTCCGCGCCCGGTCCAACTGACCGTCGCTTGAACGAATCGTAGCGATCACTGCTTTATCCAACTGTCAGGACTGGGATCTACGTTCCGGAAGAAAGCGTCAGTCGTCAGCAGGCTGACCAAGGACCATTCCGGGAGATCTCTTGAAAGTTCTGCTCCGCACTGTCGCAGTTGTTGTGATCGTTTCCGTCGTCGCGGTAAATTCGGTTCAAGGGCAGAGTGCTTCTACCGCCGTGATTCACGGCCGAGTGGTGAATGCTGCGAGCAAGACGCCGATTGGCGCTGCAACGGTGGACGTCGCGACAGTCGGTGGAACGGCTCCCACGGCGCGTGCGAGCACGACCGCCGACGGAACGTTCCGCATCCAGGGTCTCCGCGCCGGTCGCTACCGCGCACAAATCCGCGCACTCGGCTACAAGCCGTGGGATATACCGACGATCACCATCGTTGCGTCGTCGCCAACGGTCGATCTCGGGACCATCGCGCTGACGGCCGCGCCGCTGGAGTTGCAAGCGCTGGAAATTACGAGCAAGCGGCAGGACGTCCAGCTGGCGCCGGATCGCAACACGTACGTCGTCCGCGACATGCCGACGACGAAGGGTGGCAACGTATTGGATGTTCTGCGCAACGTGCCATCCGTCGACGTCGATATCGACAACATCGTGAGCCTGCGCGGCAACTCGGGCGTCACGGTGCAGATCAATGGGCGCCCGAGTCCGATGAAGCCCGGTCAGCTCGGCAACTATCTCGCGCAGCTTCCCGCCGACATGGTGGACAAGGTCGAGGTCATACCCAATCCCTCGGCGCGCGATGATCCCACGGGCGTGGCAGGCATCATCAACATCGTGTTGAAGCAGGAGACCGATGCGGGCACGAGCGGTGGTCTCACAATGGCCGGCGGCACCACCGGCCAGGTGAACGTCGGCGGCAATCTCGGCTACGAGAGAGGACCGCTGTCATTCTATGGCAGTTATGGCTTCCTGCGCGATCGGCGTCCGCGCCGCGAGGCCATCTATCGCGAGAATCTCTATCTCGACCCGCTGACCTATCTCGAGGAGTCCGTCACCCGCCTGCAGGAGCCGCTCGCGCACACGCTCACCGGCAGCGCGTCGTACAAGCTCAGCAAGCAGGACGAGCTCTCGCTCGACATGCTGTTCAGCACGCGCAACCAGGATGAGTCGTTCGGCGTGCTCTATCGCGATCTCGATGCTTCACGCAGCATCACCGCGCTGAGCGACCGCAGCACCACCGGTCGGGGGCACGAGTCGAGCTTCGAGACGGCGCTTGGGTACAAGCACGCGTTCGCCGCCAAGGGACACAAATTCTCGACCGAGCTCAATCTCGTTCGCGACAAGGAGGGCGGACCGAGCAGCGTCGCGCAGCGCACGTTGTCACTCAGCGGATCGCCGCTGGGCCCGTCTGCACTGGAAAACCAGACGGCCTGGGAGCACCCGCAGGAGAACTACCTGAAGGCCGACTACACGCGTCCACTCGCGAGTGGCGTGCGGATGGAGACCGGCTACAAGGGTTCGCTGCAGCGCTTTCACACCACGCTCGATACGCACGTGTTCGACGACGCGGTCGGGACCTATTTGCCGGACACGAGCCGCATCAGCGACTTCACCTACGACCAACTCGTGAACGCCGCGTACGGAATGGTCAGTGCGGTGCGCGGCAAGTTCCAGTTGCAAGGCGGTCTTCGCGCCGAGCATGCGTCGACGCAATTTCACCTGACGGCGCGCAACTCGACGTTCGACAACGGCTACAATAGTGTGTTCCCGAGCGCCCTCATCGCCTATAATGTCGACGAGACTCACCAGGTGAAGCTCAGCTACTCCACGCGTATCCGTCGGCCCGATGACACCGACCAGATCGACCCCACGCGACACTACGCCGATCCGCTCAACGTGTCGCAGGGCAATCCCAACCTGAGGCCGGAGTACATTCGTGCCTTCGAGCTTGGCCTCCAGCGCACGGCCGAGCATCTCACCCTTCAGCTGACTCCGTTCTGGCGGCACACGCTCGATGCCGTGCGCACCATTCGCACGATCGACAGCGCCGGTGTCTCCACGCGAACGTTCGCCAACGTCGCGACGAGCGATGCTTACGGCGCCGATGGTACCGTCGCCCTCAGCGGCGGCCGACTCGGCGGCTTTGCCGGCGCGAGTGCGTTCCGCCAGGTCAGCAACGCCTCGAACCTCGCGGCTGGCCTTTCCGCGCGCACCTTCGGGTGGAGGCTGCGCACCAACGCGTCGTATCGTGTGTCGAGCACCTTCGACCTTCAGACGCTCCTCTCATATCAGGCGGCGATGGACGTCGAGCAGGGACACAATGCGAGCCGTACGCAATTCAGTCTGGCGGCGCGAAAGAAGCTCATGGCCGACCAATTGAACCTGACGCTGCGCGCCATCGATCCGTTCAACACATCGCGCGAAAGTTCGACGACCATCGATCCGCTGTTCTATCAGGTCTCTGACCGCACGCGCGCCATTCGCGGGCTGCTGTTCAGCGTCAGCTGGACCTTCGGCAAACCGCAGAAGGAGCAGCGCGACCCGACCGATCCAGGCGGAGGCAACGCTGGCCCGCCATGAGCCATTCTACCAGGATTCCGCATGCGCATCCTCGTCGCTGAAGACGACGCACTCCTCGCACGATCGCTGGCCAAGGGGCTTCGCGAGCGGTCCCACGCCGTGGATGTCGCGCTCGACGGCGAGGATGCCGTGATGCAGGGAGTGCTCAACGAATACGACGCGATCGTCCTCGACGTCATGTTGCCGAAGCGCAACGGGTTCGACGTCGCACGCACGCTGCGCGCGCGCGACGTGAGCGCGCCGATTCTCATGCTCACGGCGCGCAACCGGCTCGGCGACAAGATCGAAGGACTCGACGCCGGCGCTGACGACTACCTCACCAAGCCGTTCGAGTTCGAGGAGCTGCTCGCGCGGCTGCGTGCCCTGCACCGCCGGTTGCCGGCACTCGCGCCGCAACTCTTCACCGTCGGTGACCTGGCGGTGGATACCCGCAGCCAGACCGCGACGCGCGCGGGCCGAGCGTTACGACTCACGAGCAAGGAGTACGCGATGCTCGAGTATCTCGTGCGTCATGCCGGTTCGGTCGTGAGCCGCGCCGAGATCTCGGCACACGTGTGGGACGACAATCACGATCCGTTCTCCAATACGCTCGAGGTCTACGTCGGCCGGCTGCGCCGCAAGGTCGACGACGGCAGCGCCGCACCCCTGATCCACACGCGTCGCGGCGCCGGCTACATGCTCGCCGACCTGCCCTCGCTCGAAAGCGATACACCGCGCCGAGATTCCGACGCGTGATGCTCTCATCGGTGCGCGCGCGGCTCACCATGTGGCACACGTTCGTGCTCGCGCTGTTGCTCGGGCTCTTCGCCATCAGTGCGTACTACTTCGTGCTTCGTCTGAGCCGCGCCCGCACGGACTCGGCGGTTCTCGATTCGGTCGCGCATCTCGAGGTCGAGCTCATCGCCGAGCGGCCGAGTCACGCCTCGACGCGCGAGGCCGCGGTGGAGGTGTTGCGCAAGCTGCACTTTCGCCAGATCGCGTTCGTGGTGTTCGATTCATCGGGCAACCTCGTCGCGGCGAGTCGCGCACGGCGCAAGTCGGGTCCCGAGGAAGGTTCCGCGGCATCGCTCGACGTGTCGGAGCTCGGCCGCATCGCGAGCGCAGCGGCGACAGCGGAGGCGCAGGTCGTCCCCGTCCCCGATCGAGAGGGCGGCTTCCGTGCCGCCGTCACCTCCATGACCATGCCCGACGGGCGCTTCGTGGTCAGCGCGGCACTGCCGGTCTATGTGGAGGCGGAGGAGCTTTCGGATGCACGAGAGGCGATGCTGGTCGCGATTCCGGTGACGCTGTTGCTGGCGAGCCTGTTCGGCTGGTTCCTCGCGAAGCACAGCCTCGAGCCAATGGTGACCATGCGCGAGCGCGCCGCTGGCATCGGCGCGACGAACCTCGGCGATCGGGTGCCAATCAAGAATCCCGCCGACGAAGTCGGACAGCTCGCCTCCGTGATCAACGACCTGCTCGGCCGCCTCGAGCACGCGTTCGAGCGACAGCGACAGTTCATGGCCGATGCATCGCACGAGCTTCGTACGCCGGTTGCCGTGGTGCAGCACGAGGCGAGCCTGGCGCTCTCGCGTCCACATCGCAATCCCGAGGAGTACGAGGACTCGCTCTCCATCGTTCGCGACGCCGGCCGTCGGATGCGCCTGATCGTCGACGACCTCTTCCTGCTCGCCAGCGCCGATGCCGGCGAAGTGCCGATGCGCCGAGAACCACTCTATCTCGATGAAGTGGTGTCTGATTGCGTGAGAGTCGTGCGCGCGCTGGCGCAGAGCCGCGATATCGCCGTCCTGCTCGAGCTACCAGAAGAGGCTCCATTCACAGGCGATGAGGCGCTCCTGAATCGGCTGGTGCTCAATCTCATCGACAACGCGATCAAGTACTCGCCTGCCGGTTCGGTGGTCACACTTCGCCTTGCCGTTGCAGGTGATCGCTATCGCCTCGAAGTGGCCGACACAGGACCAGGCATCGCCGCCGAGGTGCAAGCGCACATCTTCGAGCGGTTCGTGCGCGCTGATGTCGCGCGCACGCACGACGATACGCACACCAGCGGCGCGGGTCTCGGACTCTCCATCGCTCGGTGGATCGCCGGCGCGCACTGCGGCGAGCTCTATCTCGAGCGTTCGTCGCCCGAAGGGTCGGTGTTCGTCCTCAGCCTTCCGATTGCCGGTTGTTGATGTCGGCGCTCGATCGAGCGTAACGTCGACAGTGCGCAACGCGGTGATGTTCGAGAGCGTATGAAAGAAGGAGACCGATTGGAGGAATAGCCTCGTGTTCAAATCACTGAGCCCGTTGCTTCTGTTGCTGATGGCATGCACTCGGCATTTCCCGATGCCGATGACAGCTGCACAACTCGCTGAGGAGAAGGATGATGGCGCGCTAATCGCATACCTCGGCCAGCGCGACGCGAGTCCCACCGTATGCGATCTCGATGCACGCGGACCGCACTTGCTCGCACTCGACGCCGACCTTCGTGGCGAATTGATGGACGGCCTGAGCGACGGCCGCATTCCGCCGAGTATCTGGCGCGACTGTGTCGATCGCCTGATGAAGAGCGCGGACCGCCAGAGTGCCGTGCCCCTCTTCGACGCAGTGGCTCGCTCCTATGAGATAGCGCTCACCGATCCGCGCGTCGAATACGACGACAAGGTGCAGAAGCGCCTGGCGGCAATGCACGCCCTGTTGCTCGATCGACGGAACGGCGTCGCACCACATTCCGAAGTCATGGTCAGGCTCTTCGCCGACGTGTCCGAAGCGGTCGATTCACATCGACTCGATACACTGGCCACGCGCTACGCTACAGAGTTGATGTCCGATGTGGAGATGGAGCGCGGCACGCGTGGAGGCCAGCCCGTCGACGTCGCCATGCTCGAGCGGCTTTTTGGAGCAGGCGATGAGCCTGCGCTGCGACGCTATGCGCTTCGTCTTCCCGATTCGATGCTGCGAAGTGACGCGCAGCGGCGCGTGATTCGCCTGCACATTCGGACGTCTCCTTTTCCGCAGGTGCGCGAGAACGCCGGCGCAGTCGAGGAGACGGTGATGCGCGAGGGGTCGAACCCGGTGGCGCTCAGGGCGCACCATCCACTGCGCGCGTGGATCGACTCCGCTGTGACATCAGATCGTGGCATTCGCATTCGCCAGGATCTTCGCCGAGGGACCGCCACCCTGCTCGGCGATGCAAAGGGCGGCGCTGTATCGGTGCTTCCGCAATTGACGCTGCGCGGCGCGCTCCACATCGAGCTCGAAGGCATCGACGGACCGGTGACAGTGTGTGCGCCGAGGGAAGAACTCGATCCGTCTCCCTGCGTGCGTGCGCGCGAGGTGGGCATCGACAGTCCATTGATGTTCGCCGATGCAGATGGGACGCTGCATTTCGTCGAGCATTTGTTCGCGCGCGACGCTGCGGCGATCGCGGCGAACGCTCGTCGCGTGAGCATGCCGGTCGTCGTCGACGGCCAGCGACTCACCGCGCTGGACTGGGAGCTTCAGTTCGAGACGCCCGAGGATCTGGTGTTCGGCGGGGGGACTGTCGGCGACGACGGACCGGACGTGGACGTGCGCGTCGAAGCACTGACGACCGATCGTCTCAGCTACATCGTCAAGCGTGGCGCGGAGGAGTATCACGCGATCGTCGAGCGTCCACACGCGCGGGACTTCCACGTGACCAGCCGTGGCAGCGACGGCAGTCGCGGATTGGATGGGTCGGCGGGCGGCCACGGCGGCGCGGGGCCGGCTGGGATCAGCGCGAGTTGTCCCTCGTCGGAGGGCACGAATGGTGGACGTGGCGGAGATGGAAACGCTGGCGGCGACGGCAGCAACGGCGGTGCGGGTGGACGCGGTGGGCAGATCCTGCTGGAGCTGGTTTCCGGCGGGCCGAATCGTGATGCGTTGCTCGGAATACTCCGCGGCGCGGTATCGAGCAAAGGTGGGTCTGGCGGCGCGGGCGGCTCTGGCGGTACAGGCGGACGTGGTGGCGTCGGCGGCACTGGTGGCTCAGGCACGATGTGCACCGACAGCGGTGGACATGTCACCGTCTTGTCTGGTGGCGGATCAGGACTGAACGGAAGTGACGGGCGAAACGGATACGCGGGCAGCACCGGCTCGAATGGCGACGACGGACGAGTGACCGTGCGCGTAATCGAATAGACAGAAAGGAGATGGGAAGGATGGAATCGCAATGAAGTCCTGCTCTCGCTTCGTGCGCGCCGTCGTCGCGCTCACCGGCCTCGTCGCACACTCGACTGCCGCCCACGCCCAGCAGCCGCGCGGCCTCAAGGTCTTCATCTCCGTCGACATGGAAGGTCTCGCGGGGGTCGTCACCTCCGCCGACGTGAGCAGCACCGCGAATGGCGACTACCAGCATTTCCGCAAGATCATGGCAGGCGAGACGAACGCGGCGATCGAAGGTGCGTATCGAGCCGGCGCCACATATGTGCTCGTGCGCGACTCGCATGGCAGCAAGGAGAACCTCCTACCGGGCGATGTCGATCCGCGTGCCCATCTTCTCCGCGGCCTCAGTACTGGACCCAGGAACATGATGGAGGGCATCGACTCGAGCTTCGACGCGGTGGTATTCGTGGGCTATCACGCCAAGGCCGGTACGCCGAATGCCATTCTCGAACATACCTCGACTGGAAACGTCGTCGACTTCTCCATCAACGGTGTGTCTCTCCCTGAGGGTGGGTACAACGCCCTCGTCGCGGGACTCGTCGGCGTACCGGTGGTGTTCGTCGCCGGCGACCGTGCCGTCCTGGAGCAGATTCGCGGACTCCTTGGGCCGATTGGGGGTGTCGCCGTAAAGGAAGAGATCAACGACGCAGCCCTCGGGATGTCGCCGGCTCGCGCGCAGGACGAGATTCGCAAGGGCGTCGAGCAGGCCATTCGCAATCGGGCGCGCGCCAGGCTGTACAAGATGGCCGGCCCGTACTCGATGACGCTCAAGGTGAAGCAGGAGCGCCCACTCTATGCTGGTGTACAGCGTATACAGCAGGGGGAATTCACGTTCAGCAGTCCCGATCTCCTCGAGATACTCAACGCCTTCAACGCGATGAAGTGAAAGCCATGCGTCAGCTGCCCATCGTTTTGCTCCTGTCCGCGAGCCTTGCCGCGAGCACGCGTGCGCAAACGCCCGACCGCGCAGCCGACAGTGCGGCGGTCGTCGGCGTGGCGCAGGATCTCCTCCGCGCCATCTCCACGCGCGACACCGCGCTCGCGCGGCGCCTCATGCTACCGGGTGCGCAGCTCGCGAGCACCGTCGATCCTGCTGGTCTCACCAACGCAGGACGCTTGCAGACCGACAGTCAGTTCATCGGCATGCTCGCCACCATGAAGCAGCGCTATCTGGAGCGGATGTGGAATCCGACGGTATACCTTCAGGGATCGCTCGCTGTCGTTCGCGCGCCGTATGACTTCCACGTCGACGGGGCGTTCTCGCACTGCGGCGTGGACGTGTTCACACTGGTGCGCTCGCGCAGCGAATGGCGGGTGACGCACGTGGTCTACACGATACAACGGCAGAACTGCGCGGCGAGTCCGTTGGGTCCGCCGGCAACGTGATGCGAGTCGGGACTGCCAACTGCCTGACACGGATGACACGGAGAACTGCCGGATTTACGCGGATCAAGCCTCGGGCATGCTTCGCTCGCCAGCTCCATCCGGGCACAGCATCAAAGGGCTGACCTATTCTTTCTTGATGCTGCCGTCCTGGTGTATTGAGGCATAGCAGTATCCGTGACCATCCGGCTGTGCTCCGTGTTCATCCGTGTCGAGCAGTTGACCTTCCGCCTTGCGCGCCAACATTTGCATTTTGGCCCACAGTCGGCGATAGTACCCCGAAATCTAGGTATCATACACAGATATCTAGGTATCCTACACAGACCTCTGGGTATCGTCATGACTGAGCTCTCCCGGGACCGACTGCGCGGCACGCTCGAGCTGCTCGTACTCCGCACACTCGCGTGGGGCCCTCGGCACGGGTATGCGATTGCACGGTGGCTCGAGGAGAGCACCAACGCACAGCTCCGCGTCGAGGAGGGCTCGCTTTACCCGGCGCTCCACCGGATGGAGAAGCGCGCGCTCATCGCGAGCGACTGGGAGATGACGGAGCTCGGACGGCCGGCCAAGTTCTACAGGCTCACTCCTGCTGGCCGGAAGCAACTCAAGCAGGAGAGCGCGGAGTGGCTCGCCTTCGCCCGGGCGGTGACGCTGGTGCTGGAGCCCGCGACATGAGCCCCGATCGCGAGATCATCACGCCCTCAGTGGACAAGCGCGTCCGCAGCGAATTGGCGTTCCACATCGAGATGCGTACGCGCGAGCTCGTCGAGCAGGGGATGAGTCCCGAAGACGCCCGCCGCGAAGCGGTGCGCCGTTTCGGCAATCTCGACGCAATCTCCGCGGACATGGTCAAGATTGGCCGACAGACGGAAGGCATCATGCGCCGGGCGCGTTTCATCACTGAGGCGACGCAGGACGCACGAGCGGCGCTTCGCCTGCTGGCGCGTCGACGGAGCTTCGCCGCGCTCGCCATCGGAACGCTCGCACTCGGCATCGGCGCAGCCACGGCGATCTACAGTGTCGTGGACGGAGTGCTGCTCCGTGCCCTGCCCTTCGAAGAACCCGATCGCATTGCCGCGGTCTGGATCACGCAACCGACACTCGCCACCGACCCGGTAATCTCCCGATACGCGTACGCAACGCCGGTGGGCAACGAGGAATATCAGGCGCTCAGGCGCGGTACGAAGACATTCCAAGAGCTCGCACTCTACACCGGCGGCTTCGTCACACTCAATACGGATGCCGGCAGCCAACGTATTCCGTCGCTGTGGGCCACGTCATCGCTCTTTCGCGTGTTGCGCGTGAACGCCGCAGTGGGACGCGCGTTTCAGCCCGAAGACAACGTGCTCAATGGGCCGAACTTGACCATGCTGAGTTGGGAATCATGGCGAACCCGCTTCGGCGGCGACACTGCGGTGATCGGACGGCGGGTGACGCTCAACGACACACCATATGAAATCATCGGGGTGCTGCCGCCAGGCGTGCGGGTCGATCGAAGCGCCGAAGCACCGGAGTTCTGGCTTCCCGCGCTGCGCGACTCGGGCGACCTCGTTGTGCGCAGGAACCGAAACTACAAGGCGCTGGCTCGGCTCGCGCCCGGTGCGACGTATTCCGTCGCAACGCTCGAGGTCGCGCAGGTGCTCCGCAGCCTCGGCGACACCACACTCGGCGCGCGCGTGGAAGTGTGGCAACACGATCAGACGAGCGCGGCTCGTGGCCCCCTACTACTGCTACTTGGAGCCGCCGCACTCCTCATGGTCATTGCGTGCGTGAACGTCGCCATTCTGCAGCTTGGCGAAGCGGCTGCGCGCGCTCGCGAGATGGCGACCCGGGCGGCGATGGGCGCCGGTGTTGGACGTCTCATTCGTCAACTGCTGGTCGAGAGCACAGTACTCTCACTCGTCAGTGCGCTCCTCGGCACGGTGCTCGCGTCTCTCATGATTCGCGGCCTCGTGGCCATCGCGCCGGAACGGCTTCCGGGTATGGACACCGTGAGCCTCGATGCACGGGTGCTCACCGTGGCGATGCTCAGTGCCGCCGTCACCGGCCTCCTCTTCGGTATCGTTCCCGCGATACTTGCCGGACGCGCCGCGTCCGGTAACGTCGTGCGGTCTGGCGTTGGTGAGGGCGGACGAGGAACGCGCACCATTCAGCGTTCACTGATTGCCTTGCAGCTCGGACTCTCGATGGTCTTGCTCGTCGAGGCGACACTGCTGTCGCGAAGCTTGCGCAACTTGAGCGAAGTCGATCCAGGGTTTCAGCCCGTACGACTCACCGCTGTACGCGTCGCCAGGTCGTGGCGATCCGACGACGACCAGGTCAGATCGTTCACGAGAACGATGCTGGAGCGCCTGAGAAGCTATCCGGGCGTGGAGGCTGTGACGGCGTCGACGGGCGTTCCGTTCGTGAGCGGTAGTAACAGCTCCCCCGTTGAGCTGGATCACGTCGGCGACGTGACGCCCGCCGAGCGACGGCATACGCAGCAACGCTACGTGATGCCGGGCTACTTCGAGACGATCGGCATGCGGCTCGTGTCCGGGCGCTTCTTCAACGCCGACGACCGACCGACGAGTGAACTGGTTGCCATCGTCAGTACGTCGGAAGTGGCGCGTGACTTTGGCGGGCAATCTCCGCTCGGACGGCGCGTGAAGCATCAAGGCAAATGGCGGCGCATCGTCGGCGTCGTAGCCGACGTGAAGTATCGCGAGCTCGCTCGTGAGGACGAAGCGACCCTCTACGTTCCGTTCGACCAGTTTCCCGACGCGACGCCAGTGTTCGTCATTCGTGGTGACGCGGGGCCGAACCTCCAGACCGCGATCTCGGCACTTCTTCGCGAGGTGGAGCCACGCGCGACGGTCATCAGTGTCACAGCGTTGCCGGGCGCGATCGCGAAGTCGTACGCGGTGGAGCGATATCGAGCGGTGCTCGTGTCGGCGTTTGGGATCATGGCCGCACTGCTCGCAGCGATCGGACTCTACGGCGTAAGCCTGCGCTCGGCGCGACGGCGCACGCGCGAGATCGGGATACGCCTTGCCATCGGCGCGACCAGTTTCAACGTGCTCCGCCTACTCGTCTCGGATGCGATGCAAGGCGTGGCGATCGGCCTGGCGATTGGTACGCCGGCTGCGCTGCTCGCGGCGCGACTCGTATCGCCATACCTGTTCAAGATCGCACCGAACGATCCGTTCGTCTTCGCAGGTGTGGCGCTCCTACTCATCATCGCCACCGCCATGGCCAGCGCGATCCCCGCTCGGCGCGCCGCTCACCTCGATCCGTCCGCGGTGCTGCGCGCTGAGTGAGAGGGTCAACGAGTCTGCCCGCCTCGTCACGTCCTACGCGTTCCATGTGCCCGCCTGGCTGACGTACGTACAACGTGCGCTGTTATGCACTGCGGTCGACAGCTGGCTGGGATACTCACACGACTCAGTCGCGGACGAACTGGGGGCGGTTCGATATAGCGCTTAACGGGGTTCCACGACGCTTGCTGCCCCGCTCGGGCCGACGGCCGGAAGGCGCTTTACGGCATCAGGCTCTGATGCAGCTCGGCGTTGGGGTAACGTCACCAGCAACGTGCTAGAACGAAAAGCCAGATACTAGCACGCTATCTCTGACAACCGTGCGGTCCGATGCCAAGGATCCGACTACATACACAGATCCTACTGCGCGAACAGATACTCTCCCTTCCGCGTCAATCTCGGCGCGAAGCGGATTGCGCGATTCAAAGGTCACTACAGAATGGCTCTGCAGAATTGCTCCCGCACCGTCTTTCACTTTGACGATGAGAAGTATTTGAGTATTGACTGCCACATTCACCGAATGCTCACCAGCGGGCCCCAGCAGCTCGAGTGTCGCTGGTCCACTGGGCGCGGTCGAGGCGGTACATGCGAGGAGACAGCTGTAGGTCACCAACCCGGTCATTGACCAACGAAGTGCATTCCTCATTTCGCCCCTCCTGTTGGAAACTCGCACACGACGGGTGGTTCTTGCTCGGATATGTCTTCAAGGGCCGAAAGTCGTTCTGAATACCCGTGATGCTGCTGAGTCCTGTCTTCTGACAAGGCCGACAACTCGTACTGGTAACCCCTGCGAGATACGCAGTCGACGTGTACGGCGGCGCGCTCGCTCAAAGAACGAAGCGTCGGCGACCCCGGCAGTCTCCCGGGATGGCACAATGATTACCGGCACACTGACACAGCGCATCCTTACGTTGACCGCCCAAGTTGTCATACGTGTAACACGACTCGACGATGTCGCCGGAAGTACAACCGCTGGAAGATCCCATCTTGGCAATTGGCGAACCGTACGGCCCCGACTCGACCTAAAGCAAGGAGCCTACTGTTCGGTGCCTCACCAATGATATGGAAGTCCACTTCCTCAATGCCTAAGCCATAGAAGAAGGACGTTGCAGCTCGCAGACGCCCGCCTGTATTCGACAGGCGCCGCACCCATGGAATAGAGTTCGACGCCAGCAAGATCGATAGGACGGATGCCGTCCAGGTCTTCGTAATATCTGGCGCCGTCTACGTATACGTCGACCGTACAATCTCCCGCGCGCATTCTCCCGCTGCTCCGCGTTGATAACAGCACATATCGTCCACCGCCATTTGGCGCCGCGCGAACCCCTGGGAATCGCTCCGCCAGTACTATCGGAAGGCTACGCGTCTGCTCCTTCTCCATGACCGTGTCATCGAGAAACCGCCCAATGCCCAACGCTCTTCTGCGCGCGTAAGACTGGAGATTGTTCGGCACTTGGAGGCCCACGACCCTCTGTGTGTCCAAGCTAGCGATCATCGGTTCAAGAGCGATGAACACACCGACCGTGTCAGTCTCGGCCACAACAGTCGCGAACACCGGCATGTAGCCAATCTTTCGGACTTCGAGGCGGTAAGAAACGCCCGGAAGCGCGCGAAACAGCCCCTGCCCCATCCAATTCGTTCGCACTAGCAAATGTAGATCGGGGATTCGCAGTTCGGCATTCTCCACCGGCCGACCTTGTTGGTCAGCAACGCTTACGATTACCGTGGCGCGTGAGGCGGCCTCCCCTTGAGCGTTCGCTTCCACCGCCAACACCAACGCTAGGTACGTCGCCACAATGGCTGACCGGCCACTCACGTTCAGCGACTTCGCCGCACTAAGGCGAGCAAGCCCTCTGTGAGGACCTATTGGCGGACGCATTGAAACATCCGATCGAGTAAGTACAGCTCACTTGGGTGCATCGCGCGCTGCAATCGCCCCTTTGAGTATTTCCCCAAGCTCATTGGACGGCGGGGCAAACTGATACCGGCGAAGTACTCATGATATGTCAGTCCTTCCGGTGACAGTTATTGTATCGCTGCTTCGCTCGCGACTGACAAAACGAATGCGAAACGTTCCGTCGGCTTGGCGCTTGGCGGACCACCGGCAACTATCGTTACTCCTCCGTCAAGGAGCAACCACCGGAATTACCCTATACTCTCCGGCCACAAGCGGACGAGGCGATGACATCTACAGATAACCGTTCGTACTGCTTCAAGTCCCCTATCTGTCGTGGCATTGGTAAAGCAAGGGCATACAGTGGCCCCTCCTTGGCCGAATATGTGGATGGTCCACGCCTTTAACGCTGGTTGGCGTTTGTCCCGCGATCGTCGCGGCAAAGGTGCCGGTCGTACGCAGGCCATCAGAACGAGCACTATCCCGCATAGTTGCCCTTAGTTCGTCCGCGCACGGTTTCCTTCCCTGTGAAATGAGTCCAGGATATAGGTGTTCGCGCAGAGTCCGGCGGCGAAGCTGACACGGACGCGCGCTCCCTCGAGCAACGCGCGTTCGTGTTGAACCTGCGGTTAAGCGGCTGTGGCGCAGCAAGAAGCTTTCCAGAAGCGACGCTATCGCGTTTGGCGGCTATTCGGCTATTACGGCGTCACGTCGAATGGATATGGCGCGGACTGCTTCGCCGCCTTCGTAATAGGCGATCGGCCGGCACTTTCAGCTCGGCTTCGCCGAACTCGTAGCTTCCGGTCCATCCGCATAGGCTGAATGAGTGTGTGCCAAACCACTGTTCAGCTGCCAGCAATTCCATCGGGCGAGCTGCTTCCATGCCTGCCGGCAGTACTGCCCTGACACCATGAGGATGAGCATACGATTCGAACCAATGCGCAGTCCTTCGACCCATGAGTTCCCGCACGTCCCTACCTTTGTTGCCCTAGAGCAGTGGTAATTCGGCAGTGATTGCCCGAAGAGCGACGCGCGGCTCATGCGAACGCCCGAGTGACTCCCGCCTCCGCGTTCACGCCGCGAGGTCGATATCCCAGCGCCTCCGCCACCTGCAGCGTGCCCACGCGCGTCTCTCCATCGAGATCCGCAATCGTGCGTGCCACGCGCAGCACACGATGGAATGCTCGTGCCGAGAGGTGGAGGTTTTCGCCGGCGGACGTCAGGAGTTGGCGGGCGGAAGACTCCAGGCCGCCGTGCGTCTCCAGCCAGCGGCCCGGTGCGCGCGCGTTGCACGCGTCGTCCTTCGCATAGCGTGCGCGTTGCCGAGCGCGTGCTGCCTCGACGCGCGTGCGTATGGTTGCTGAGTCGGCACCGGTGTCGCGAGCGGCAAGCAGTGCGAGCGCGACGGGCGGCACGTGCACGTGAAGATCGATGCGGTCGGCCAGAGGCCCTGAGAGTCGCGCGCGATATTTCGCTACGTCGGCAATGGGACAAATACACGGGTGGTTCGGGTCGCCGGCATGTCCGCATGGACATGGATTCATCGCCGCAGCAAGGGCGAATCGCGCGGGAAAACGCAGCGATGCCGCGACTCGTGCGATGGTGACGTAGCCGTTTTCCATGGGCTGACGGAGCGACTCGAGTACGGAACGTGGAAACTCGAGCAGCTCGTCGAGAAACAGCACGCCGTGGTGCGCGAGACTCACTTCGCCCGGTCTCGGTGTCGATCCGCCGCCGACCAGACCTGCGGTAGAGGTGGAATGATGCGGCGCGCGAAATGGACGACGCGTCACCGCGCCTGCCGCGGGATCGAGGACGCCAGCCACCGAATGCACCGCCGTGACCTCTATCGCTTCAGCGTCGGTGAGGGCGGGGAGAATCGTCGGCAGTCGTCGCGCGAGCATCGTCTTGCCTGCGCCTGGCGGACCGACCAGGACGATCCCATGCGATCCTGCCGCGGCGATGGCGAGCGCACGCTTCGCGCCCTCCTGTCCCGCGACGTCTGACAGGTCGAGCAGATCATCATTCGGTACGATGCGTCGGGTGACTTGGGGCTCCGGCAACACGCCACGCTGCAGCCACTCCACGAGCTCACCCAGTGATGTGGGTGCGGCAAGCCGCAGCGATGTGACGAGTGCGGCTTCAGCGACGTTGGCCGGCGGAAGCACGAGTGTCGACGCGGACGCACGCGGCGATGCAGCGAGTCGTCGCGCGATGGACAGTGCGCCACGCACGGGACGAATCGATGCGTCGAGGCCAAGCTCGCCGACGACGAGACAGTGCTGTACCGCTTCCGGCGTGAGTACGCCGCTGCCGACCAGGACGCCGAGCGCCATGGGAAGGTCGAAGGCAGTTCCGTCCTTCTTTATGTCGGCGGGTGCGAGATTGACCGTGATGCGTCGTGACGGCACCGCGAAGCCCGCGTTGATGAGCGCAGCAGACACACGCTCTCGGCTCTCCTTGACGGAGTTCGCCGGCAGACCAACGATGAGCCAGTTGGGCAGACCATAGGCGACGTCCACCTCGACGGTGACGTCGTAGGCATCGATGCCGAGCACGGCGGCGGAGCGAATGGCGGCAAGCACGACATACGTTGTCTACTCGCAGCCCTATCTGCGTCACCGTTCGAACGCAGGAATCAGCCAATGAATGCCAAACTCTGCGATATGAGAGGGCGTCAGGGCAGCCACTTCGTCAGGGACGCCGCGCTCTTCCGCTCCTTCGCCGGTGGCTGCGTTGCCGGCTCGCCGACGTTCAGCACCGCGACGATGCGCTCACCGTCCGCCACGCCGAGGGCCGCGCGCGCGGCGGGGTCCTGCATGATCGCGCCGGTCTTGAGATGCGTCCCGAGCCCGAGCGACACCGCGGCGAGAGAGATGTTCTGCACGGCCATCATCGTCGCGGCGAGATCCTCTTCGCGAATCTCCGGATTCGCGTCCTCGATCATCGCCACGGCGATCATCAACGGCAGCGACGCATGCTCCTCGGCGACCTTGTTGCGCATCGAGTCGGCAGCGGTGGGATCCTCGATCTTCTTTGCCTTGCGGTTGCCCAGCGCGAGCCCATACGCGTGCCGGGCCTGCGGGCCGAGCACGTAGAAGCGCCACGGCTGTGTGAGACGATGATTGGGCGCAGTGACGGCCGCGTCGAGCAGCGCCTCGATGTCGGCGCGCGACGGCTCGTGCGTGGTGAATTGGCGAATAGAGCGTCGCCCGTGCAGGGTTTCCAGCGTATTCGGCATGAGGCGCATCCTAGACGCGCGCGACCACCTGCGCCAGTCGCGCGCGCCACGACTTCATGTCCGGTCAGTCGAGCATGTTCGCGGGAACCTTTCCGCCATTCTCCGACATCTTCTTCATGACCTCCTTGTGCAGCCAGATATTCATGGTCGCGCTGTCGGACATGTCGCCCGTATAGCCGAGCTCCGTGGCCAGTGCCTTCCGCTCGGCAAGGCTGCTGTCCATGCCGACGAGCTTCATCAGGTCGACGATCGAGTTCTTCCAGTCCAACTTCTGCTTCGAGTTGGCCGAGAGATCCTCGAGAACGGACATGATGTCGACCTGGGCTGGTGCGACAGCCGTCGCGGTCGGCGCAGCAGAGGCTCCTGTGGCGGCGGCAGTCTTGTTCTCCTTCTCCGCCTCTTTCCTGGCGCTGTGACCGACGATCTTCGAGAGTAGCGTTCCGAATATGCTCATATCAGCTCCACCAGGAATGGGTGAGCCATCTGACAAAGCATCGTTCAGGCCATCGCGCCTACTGCGACTATCGACAGGGGCCTGCTCGGAAGATATGGTTGCTCTCATGCTCGAGAAGCGAGCTTGGCGGGCCATTTGTCTGAGGGCGGGCACACGATGCAGTGTACCAAGTGCGGGACTGAAAACCCCGATTCCCTGAAATTCTGTGGGGAGTGCGGGACGCCCACGGGCGTGCCCTGCCCCTATTGCAAGCATCGAAACCCGAAGGACGCCACCGTCTGCGCCGCCTGCGAAAGGAAGCTCGGTACGGGGCCGATGCCAGCGGCCGAACGACGGCAGCTCACGGTGTTCTTCGTCGACCTCGTTGGCTCGAGCTCGCTGTCGGAGTCGGTCGACCCCGAGGAACTGCGGGATCACTACGCCGAGTATCAGTCGGTCTGCGCGGGAATCATTGCGCGGTACGACGGACACGTCGCCCAGTATCTCGGCGACGGCATTCTCGCCTACTTCGGCTATCCGAAGGCGCACGAGGACGACGCCGTGCGCGCCGTGCAGTCCGCACTCGACGCGCTTCAGGGTCTCTCGAAGATCTCACTGAATGGCGAGCGGCCGCAGGTTCGCATCGGTATTCACACCGGCCTGGTCGTCGTCGGCGACGTAGGCTCCGGCAACACGCGCGAGCAGCTCGCGCTGGGAGAAGCGCCGAACGTCGCCTCGCGACTGCAGAGCGAGGCGGAGCCCGACACGATCATGATCAGCGATGCCACGCGTCGCCTTGTGTCGGGGCATTTTGTCCTCGAGGATCACGGCACGCGGAAGCTCAAAGGCATCTCGCGTCCCATGCAGCTCTTTCGGGTCGTTGGGCGGAGCGAGGCGTCGAGCCGCTTCGGCGCGATGGCCGCGTCCGGACTCGCGCCATTCATCGGCCGAGAGCGTGAAGTCGAAGCGATCCGCGACGCATGGGCGGAGGCGTCCGCCGGCGCGGGCCGAACGCTGCTCCTCCGCGGCGAGGCGGGCATCGGAAAGTCTCGACTGGTCGGCATCGCGCTGCAGACGGCGCTCGATCAGGTCCACGAATCGTACGAGGTGGAGTGTTCACCGTACGACATGAACAGCGCGCTCCACCCAATCACCAAAACGCTCGAGCGCAAGCTCGGCTTCTCGGCCGACATGCCGCCGGAGAAGAAGTTGGAGCGGCTGGAGGATCGCGTCGCTGGTCGCGGTGTCGACGTGCAGGAAGCTCTTCCGTTACTTGCCGCGCTGTTCTCCATCCCGACCGGCGATCGGTATCCAGCAATCGCGCTACCTCCGGCGCGGCAGCGCCAACGCACGCTCGAGATTCTCGCCGACCTGTTACTGCATGCACCATCCGGTGTGCCTGTTCTCCTTCTTGTGGAGGATCTGCACTGGGCCGACCCCTCCACGCTGGAGCTGGTGGGAGCACTCGTGGCTCGACAGGCAAATCATCCGCTTCTGATGGTCTGCACCACGCGTCCCGAGGGTTCAGTATCATGGCCCGCCGCGGCACACTGGCGTGAGATCGAGGTCGTCGCCCTCGAGCAGAGCGATGCGCGCAACCTCATCGCCGGCGTCG
>JAQBPV010000051.1 GCA_028287345.1 Gemmatimonadota bacterium | reverse complement strand
GCACCGTCTGCCCCAGCGTCCACGGAAAGTGATCGAGCAGCTCCATCAACGCGCGGCCGCGTGTGACCCTGTTGCCGAACTGCACGATGGTGTCCTGCATCGCGGCGTCGCTCACGCCGCGGAGCATTATGACGGTATGATCCATCGCTGCGGCCGCGTACTTCTTCAGGGCCGCCTTGTCGTGGAGGTAGACGGCCGAATCGCCAAGCGTCGGGACCTTCGCCGACCCGGTGATGGCCAGGTGGGCGATGAGCGCGTCGCTGCCGGCAGCATGCTCGATCTGTTGGGCGAAGGTCCGGACGCCCTGGGTGGGCCGAAACCCCAGCATCGAGTCAGGCGCGGCGTCGATGTACCGGAGCACGGCACCCTTGTGGTTCTCCACCACGGTGATGAGGGCCGCTTGGGAGATGAGACGTTGCTGTGCCGCGAGCGGCGCGGCCGACGCGAACGTCAGCAAGGCCAGGGCGGTGGAGGCTAGCGGGAAGGGGCGCATGGGAACCTCTCTCGGGGTGGGCCGAACAAGGCGAACGAATCGGCAAACTGGTCCGGAAGGGGCGGACACGCAAGTAATTTCCACGCCGCCCGGCGGACGCGGGAGCTCGTCGAATGCCCTTTCACCGGTCCGAGCGAGCCGAACCGAACGCCAGGCTACTTCGCGAGCCCCAGCTGCTTCATGAAGTCCTGGCTGTCCCAGAACAGCCACTCGTGGTCCATCGTGTCGCCCTTCCAGTGGCCAATCGTGACCATACCGAGGCGAAATGACTTGCCCGTAGGGGGAATGGTCTTGCCACCACCCATGGGCATCGGCTTGCTGAACGTCCCGATCATATATCCGGTCACCGACGTCCAGTCGCCAGACCCGAAGCGGATCGGGTGCTCGGTAATCTTGATGTCTGGCGCATAGACGAACATTGCCTTCAAGTCATCAGTATGCTTCGCGAGTCCGTGCGTTTCGTGGCCGTCTGGCCAGGTGACGACGATGTCCTTGGCGTGCGACTCGCTGAGTCGGTCCCACTTCTGGTTACTGAACACGTCGAAGTCGAGCACGTCGAACACCGCGAGCCGCTTCTCGACATCGGGTGCCTGCTTCTGTGGAGGCGGTGGCGGCGTGAAGGCCTGTGACGCGCCCTGCGCCTCGGCGGTGGATGCCAGCACGGCTCCGAACAGAAGAGCGAAGATGAGGCGTGATGCTCGGCTCGTCGGTGTCATCGTCATCTCCCGTTGAGGAATCCGTCCAGGCTCGTTGACGTGGCGCACAATTGGGCCTCAGACTGATTGCTCGAGGATGTCCAGTCCTCGCGACGCCGTCCGACGATCGATGTTGAGCGCCGGCAAGAGCAGCACATCACCCGACTGACTCGCCACCAGGAGACCGTTTCTACGGCAACGGTCAGCCAGGGCGTCCGCATACTCGTCCTCCTCGAAGTGCAGGGCGATCGCGAGGCCGAGCATGTTGAGGGTCAGCTTCGATCGGAACTCGATCTCGCCGATGCGCTCCCGGAAGTAGTCGCTGGTCTCGGCGACCTGGGCCAGCAGCTTTCGCTTGTCGCGCATGATGCGCCGTATGCTGGCGATCGCCACGTCCGTACTTCGCGGATGCCATCCGTAGGTCGAGTAGAACTCTCCCTTCGCCTCCATAGTCTCGCCGACCGCGGCCGTTGCGAGCATGGCGCCCATGCCGGCCACGCCGCCGGAAATCGCCTTGGCGATGCAAATGATGTCGGGCTCGATGTCGAAGTGCTCCGTCGCAAAGATTCTACCAGTGCGGCCGAAGCCGCAGGCCACTTCATCGAGAATGAGCAGGGTGCGATAGCGCGTGCACAGTGCCCGAAGCCCTTTCATGAAACCGGCCTGCGGTACGCAGACGCCGAGGTTGATGCTCACCGGTTCCATGATGAACGCCGCGACGTCCCGCCGCTTGAGCCGCGTCTCGATACGGTCGAGCGCATCTTCGTCCAACGGCGGCCTGATCTTGCGGCAGTTTGGAAGGAGGCGCGGAAACTTCTCGCGATACTCCGAGCCGGCGACACTCATCGCGCCGAACGTGTTCCCGTGATAACTCTCCTCGAGCGACACGAATGCGTGCCGCTTCGTGTGTAGCATCGCCGCCTGGATCGCGAGCTCCACGGCCTCCGAGCCCCCGGTCGCGCGAAAGCACTTGGTCAGGTCGCCCGGAGCGAGTCGCACGAGGAGCGTGGCGAGCTCCTCCCAGGGACGATAGCGGTAATCCGGATACACGTAGTCGGGGCCGCGGAAGCGCTCGATGCGTCGCTCGAGCTCCGCATCGCCCCACCCGAAGTTGCCGACGCACCAGCCCATCACGAAATCGACGTAGCGCTTACCACGCGTGTCGAAGAGATAGCTGCCCGCGGCACGAGCTACGTAGAGGTCGCCGTCCCCCTGTTCGCCGAGATGGCCCTGGCCCCGCCTTCTTGCCGGCACGTTGATGACTCCGCTCAGGAGTCCGCCGAGCCCCGCAGATAGCAGGCCATAAGGCCTCGACCG
>JAQBPV010000014.1 GCA_028287345.1 Gemmatimonadota bacterium | reverse complement strand
TCGCCGTGGCGATTCTCGCAGTGCAGATTCCACTCAGCGCGTGGTGGCTCTCGCGCTATCGCTTCGGCCCCGTCGAGTGGGTCTGGCGTCGCCTCACTTACGGACGACCCATCTGAATGACTGATCTGCATCTGACCCAGCGCGAGCTGGACATCATGAGCGTGCTCTGGGACCTCGGCGAGGCGACCGTGACCGAAGTGCGCGACCGCATCGATCCCGACCTCGCATACACGAGCATCTCGAGCATGATTCGCACGCTCGAGCTCAAGGGGTACGTGTCGCACCGGCGCGGGGAGGGGAAGACGCACGTCTATTTCCCGGTACTCGATGCGCAGACGGCCGGCGAATCGACGCTGGGACGAGTGCTCGAGAAGATCTACGGTGGGTCGCCGATCAAGCTGCTAGCGCACCTCATGGAGCAGAAGAAGCTCTCGGCTGCGGAGCTCGCGCGCATGCGCGACCTGTTGAAGACTCCGCCAAAGAAGAAGTAGGGTTCATCCGGGAATTCCGGGGAATGCTGCGCGACTCTTGAGGAACAGTGGGGGTGATTGCGAGCGTTTCCCTGAATTCCCGGAAGATCCAAAAGTAGAATAGATCGGCGACTTGCCGCGGCAGCAGTGCCCTCGCACGTTTGGACGTGTATGCCTCGGGAGAGACGATGTCCATCGTGCCACGATTCGCGGGAGTGCTGGCCGCCCTGCTACTCGCTCATCCGGTTGGCGCGCAAGGCGGGGCGCAGCCGAGCGTGCAGTCGACCTCTGCACGAATCCTCGCGATCGCTGGCAAGCGATTCCGCGACCTGAACCGAAACGGAACGCTCGAGCCATACGAAGACTGGCGCCTCCCATCGGCGAAGCGCGCCAAGGATCTCGTCGGCCGTATGACGACGGATGAGAAGGTCGGCGCAGCGGTCCATGGCACCGCCCCAATCGGTGGCGGCCCGATCGCCTCCGGTCCGGCCTACGACTCGGCGGCCGCCACGGCGATGATCCTCACGCGCAACGTGAACAGCATCCTCACGCGCATGTCCATACCGCCGGCGGCCTTCGCAGAGCAGAGCAACGCGTTGCAGCGCATCGCGGAGCGTGGACGTCTCGGGATTCCGGTCACGATCAGCAGCGATCCGCGTAGCCATTTTCAGAACGTGGCTGGCGCGAGCGTCGCGACGTCGGGCTTCTCCCAGTGGCCCGAGGCGCTCGGCTTCGGCGCACTCAACGATCCGGCGCTGGTGAAGCGATTCGCCAACATCGTTCGCGGTGAGTATCGCGCCGTCGGCATACACATGGCGCTGTCTCCGCAGGCCGATCTTGCGACGGAGCCGAGGTGGTCGCGCATCAATGGGACATTCGGCGAGCGGCCGGATCGGGTGGGCGCGCTCGTGAGGGCGTACGTGGAAGGGATGCAGGGAAGTTCAACGCATCTAACGCGCGACGGCGTGGCGACGATCGTGAAGCACTGGGTCGGCTACGGCGCATCGGTCGACGGATACGATGGTCACAACTACTACGGTCGCTTCGCACGCTTTCCGGGTGGGAACTTCCAGTCGCACGTGACGCCCTTCCTCGGCGCGTTTGCCGCGGGCGTGGTGGGCGTCATGCCGACATACGCGATACTCGACGGACTCACGATAGACGGAAAGCCGGTCGAACCAGTCGGCGTCGGATTCAACAAGCAAGTGCTCACTGACCAGCTTCGCGGGCGCTACAAGTTCTCGGGGTTGGTCGTATCCGATTGGGCCATCACGCAGGACTGCAGCGCGGCGTGCATGACGGGCGTTCCTCGACAGGCGCCATTCCAGATCGCCATGCCGTGGGGTGTCGAGACGCTGACGAAGGAACAGCGTTTCGCGAAGGGGATGAACGCGGGCATCGATCAGTTCGGCGGTGTCGACGACGGCCAACCGTTGGCGAGCGCCATCAATGCCGGACTTCTGAAGCCCACACGCCTCGACGAAGCAGTCGAGCGCATCATGAAGGTGAAGTTCGACCTCGGTTTGTTCGAGAACCCGTACGTCGACCCGTCAGCGGCGGCGCAACTTGCGTCGTCGACGACAACACGGCGCGAAGCCAGCGAAGCGCAGGCACGAGCGCTCGTGGTGCTCGAGAACTCACGCGGTACGATGATGCTACCGCGAGCGGGCGCGAAGTTGTTCGTCCGCGGAATCGACACGTCGGTGGTCCGGGCGCGCGGGTATCAACCGGTGACCAACGCATCTGACGCCGACGTCGCCGTGCTGCGCATCAAGGCCCCGTATCAGACACTGCATCCCACCTTCTTCTTCGGCAGCTTCCAGCACGAGGGAGATCTGGACTTCAAGGATGCGGACACCACGCTCGCCATGGTCAGGGCCACGGCGGCCAAGGTGCCCACGATCGTCGTGATCAATCTCGACCGGCCGGCGATCGTTACGGCACTGGTACCGCTGGCGAAGACGTTGATCGGCGAGTTCGGCGCGAGCGACGACGCACTGTTCGATGCGCTCACAGGTCGCGTGAGGCCGGTCGGCCGGCTGCCCTTCGAGCTGCCGAGATCGATGGACGCCGTTCGTGCGCAGCAACCGGACGTCCCGCACGACAGTCGGTCGCCCTTGTATCCAGTGGGATATCGTTGGCCGAAATAGCGCCAATCGCCCGCCCTCGCCTCGGATGTTTGTCGAAAACGAAGACTAGAGTAGTGCTTTCAGCTTTCGCCTGGTTCGTCGTAGTATTGGTATGACAATAGGCTCCTCGACGCCGGCTGAGGGCCGCCGCTCGGTGCGTACGAAGAGGAAGTCCGTCCGCGCGATGTGTCCACGTGGTCGGACGAATGGCTTGTCGAAGCGGTTCGCAACGACCCGCTGCACGAAGCTGCGCTCGATGTCCTGGCTCGCCGACACTCGCGTGCGCTGTACGGTCGCTGCCGCATGTTGACGCTGAACGACGACGACGCCGCGGACCTCGCACAGTCGGCATGGGTGCGCGTACTGCGTGCGCGCGGGTCGCTCGATCCGGAAGGAAATTTCGCGGGATATCTGTCGACGGTCGCCACCAACCTGTGGCGCGACGGGCATCGCTCGGCGCGGCGCGCGGGAGCGATGTCCGATCGTGTGATGGCGTCGCTCGATGCGCCTTCGATGGCGGGCGATGCGGAGACGCCGGCGTTCGGTGATCTGCTGGCGCGAAATGAGTTCGACGTGACGCTGGACGAGACGCGCGCACAGCTTGCCGGTGCAACGCGTCCCAAGTGCAGGTCGACATCAGTGTGGTGCCGCCGTACGAGCCGTATGGAGGAGCGGAGACGTGCGCCGACATCGGCGGCCGACTCGTCGGAGAGGACGTCACCGACTATCGCGTGATCATCTTCGCTCGCGCCGATCTCTGGTATCGCCAGCCGATGCCCGACATCTCCATCCCTGTCGCGGCTGATGGCACGTGGAAGTCGTGGACGCACACGGGCTCGAGCTACGCAGCGTTCGTGGTGCCGCGCGATGTCGGGCTATCGACGAGACTCGACGTGTTGCCGCGCGTCGGTGGCAACATCGTCGCGATTGCGATCGTCGAAGGGGTAAAGAAGTAGGCCCTGAAATCCCGAATGAACCAGGAGCACCAACAACAACCGCATGACTTGAATCAATGCGAATTTTGTGGAATTTGCTCAATCGGATGTCTGAGAGGTCTCGCGCCTGTCAGATCTCTCACGCCAAGCGGACGCTCGATCCTGCGCGATGACAATGTCTCGCCGCAGTGATGCAATTCGTCTTTCAATTCATATGATTCAAGTCAGGTCGTTGCTGTTTTTCTGTGGCTCCGGGACTGCGGGGACACGCTAGAAAGCACGCCCACAGCTTTCTCGAGAGTCGCGGTGCATTCCCCGGAATTCGCGGATGAACCCAATAATTAGTCGAAGGAGCTGCGCGCGACCTGGATCATCGCATCCGCGCTGCGCTCGACGTCGGCGTCAGTGGTCGCCCACGAGATCACCGAGATCCGCATCGCCGTCTTGCCCTGCCACACCGTGATGCCCGCCCAACAGGTGCCCTCGGCCTGAATGGCCGCAATTGCGCGCGCTGTCTGCTCCGCATTTCCGAACGCCACGAGCACTTGATTCAGCACGACTTCATTCACGATCTCGAACCCCGCCGCCGACAACCGCTCGGCGAAACGCCTCGCCTGGCGACAGTGGCGCGCAACCATCTCGTCCACACCCGAGCGGCCGAGCGCGTACAGCGCGGCCCATACCTCGACGCCACGTGCACGACGTGACAGCTCGGGCGTGTAATCCGACGGGTTGCGGTTCGTCGAATCGGTCGGGAGATACTCGGCGGTCACGGCCATCGCTGCGCGCAGCGCATCGCGATCGCGAACGAACGCAACGCCGCTGTCGTATGGCACGTTCAGCCACTTGTGCGCGTCCGTCGCCCACGAGTCGGCACGCTCGATGCCTTCGCCGAGATGCGCGAGCTCCTTCGACGCACGAGCCCAAAGTCCGAAGGCGCCGTCAACGTGAACGAACGCACCGGCTTCGTGTGCGACGTCGCAGATGTCGCCCGTCGGATCGAATGCGCCGGTGTTGACGTTGCCAGCCTGCACGCAGACGATCGTCGGACCGGCGATACGTGGCATCGCATCCACGCGCATGCGGCCCTGCGAATCCACGGGCACCTTGACCACCCGGTTGCGCCCGAGTCCAACGACGCCGAGCGCCTTGTAGAGTGTCGGGTGTGCTTCGGCGCCGGTGATGACGGTGATCGGTGGCGCGCCGAACAATCCATCCGCTTCGACGTTCCAGCCCACCTTCTCGAGCACGACGTGCCGAGCGGTGGCGAGCGCGGTGATGTGCGCGACAGTGGTGCCGGTGACGAACCCGCCCGCCGTGCCTTCCGGCAAATGGAGCACGTCGACGAGCCACCGCAACGCGAGGTCCTCGATGACCGCAGTGCCCGGCGTCGAGTTGTAGAGTCCCGTGTTCTGGTCCCACGCGGTGGCGAGCCAGTTCGCCGCAACCGTGATGGGCAGTGCGCCGCCAATGACGAATCCGAAGAATCGGCCGCCCGCCATCGCCATCGTGGCGGGCGATCCGACTTCGTCGAGCTGCTGAAGGACGGTCCGCGGCTCGGTCGGACTCTCGGGTAGTGGGACGTTCAGCGCCGAGAGCGCCGCAACGGCTTCGGGGCTCGGCGAGACGCGTCGCTCGGCAAGACTGTCGAGGTACGCGATCGATCGACCGGCGGCTTCACGGAGAAGTTCTGACATGGGGGCGGGAAAGGAGGGGTCCGACCCGCATGAATATAACAGCAGACGGCCTGACGTTTTGCCAGGCCATCTGTGGTGGTACGCACGTTGTGTGTGGGCTTGTGGAACGCCGGCGCGCACAGGCAAAAATCAAACGCGAGGCAGTGACTCAGTGGTTGATGCACCCAGGCGACACAGAGGGTCCGGGCGCCAAAGGAGCAACCACTCGCCCTTCGAGCAGCGCGATCAACACCGGATACACGAGCGCAGCGTTGGCGCAGGTCTCGCCCTCATCGACGAGATCGTGCGGCAGTCCGCGCGCTGCATCGAAGTTGTATCGCGTGACGCGTGCCCCTCGCTCCGCCCACTTGTCGGCGAGCACGAGCGCGGCGCTGCCGTCGACTGTGTGGTCGTTGGCATTGGTGACCACGACGATCTCATGCACCGCCGGCTTCACACGCTCCGCTTCCGAGCGCACCTCCGCGCCCAGGCGCATCGTCTGTGCGACTGCGCGCGTCGAGAAACCAGCATAGACCTGCGGCTTCGTCGTATCTGCGGACGCGCCGAGGTTGACGTTGGGCAACCGCGCCAACGTCTGCATCGCGGGATCCTCGAGCGCACGCGGCAGGCGCGACAGGGCAATGGCGGGCGAAACGATCACGACATGCCGCACTTCGCTGCGATGCTGGGCGATCCATGCCGCGAGCGTGGCGCCGCCGGACAGGCCGAGCACGTCCACGGTATCAGCGAGGCCGCGTGCGATGTCGATGACGTCATCGGCGAACGCGCGGAGTGTGTCTGCCGTGAGTCCGCTGAGCGCAGTCACCGTGCGACCGCGCTCTCCATGCATCGGCATGCGCGGGATGAAGACATCGTACCCGCGCTCGTAGAGCTGGTCGCCGAGCAGCTGCATCTGGTGCGGTGTCGCGGTGAGTCCGTGAAGGAGCACGGCGACCTTGGCCGCATGTCCGCCGTGGACCATGAGCACCGTCCCGCCAAACTTGTTGACCAGCGGTTGTTCCACGGCTCGCATCGTGGCGATGCGGCTCACCGATTCCTCGTACGCGCTGGCCGGACGTGCGCGTGACCGCAGCTCGCGCGTGCGAAGCGGCAGCAGCGCGCCCGCCGTGGCGAGAAGCGCAACTGCGATCATGCCAGTTCGGACGGCGTTGCGGCGCATCCTACTAATGGGCCGAGTGCGACGCACAGTCGCAAGACCGGCGCTGCAGGCACTTGTGGAGGCTACAGCTGATCTGGCGCCCGCAGAAACTGTTCGACGATCGCCGGAGGATGCGGCGTCTGTCCCCAGCCCGGCAGGTTCAACCGCGCGACCGCCGCATACGCATCGGCGTCCGCGTCGAACTTGAGCGTGCACTCCGTGGAACAGAAATAGTACGTCGCGGCAGCGTGCAGCCTGTTGAACGGGGCTTGCGACATACTGATCGTCATGCCGCAGACGGGATCGATCACATCGCGATTGGTCGTCATGGAAGCTCCTGAAAAAGCGGGTCCCTCGACTTCGCTCGGGACGACAACATAGCCAAATACCTTGGCTTTAGCAGGAGTTCCTATGACGTGACGGACACCTCGGCGCCGATGCGCGAAACGATCGCCGCCGTCACCTCGCTCGTCAGCGCTACACGTCCGTTCGTCACGGCGAGATCGGGCGTCAACGCACCGTCCTCGATCGTGGCTTCGACGGCGCTCTCCACCGCGCGCGCTTCGGTCTCCATTCCGAACGAGTGGCGAAGCAGCATCGCACAACTGAGAATCGTGCCGATGGGATTCGCGCGCCCGGTGCCGACGATGTCCGGCGCGGAACCATGAATCGGCTCGTAGATGCCGCGGCGCGTGCCGTTCGCGTCTCCCGCGCCGAGCGATGCCGACGGAAGCAGGCCGATCGAACCGGCGAGCACTGCGGCTTCGTCGGTGAGGATGTCGCCGAACATGTTCTCCGTGACCACGACGTCGAAGCTGCGCGGCGTCTGCACCAGCTTCATCGCGCAGGTATCAACGAGCATGTGCTGCAGCTCCACGTCGGGATACTCGTCGCTGATGACCCGCGTGACCACGCGTCGCCACAGTCGCGACGTCTCGAGCACATTTGCCTTGTCCACGGAGATCAGCCGCCCCGAACGAGACCGCGCCAATGCTGCAGCGACGCGCACGATGCGCTCGATCTCGATCGTGGTGTAGCTGCAGACGTCGGTCGCGCGCTCGCCGTTGTCGAGTGCCTCGAGCCGCTTCTCCCCGAAATAGATGCCGCCCGTGAGCTCGCGCACGAAGACGAAGTCGACGCCAGCGAGATGTTCGGGCTTGAAGGGCGACGCCGCGAGCACCGCCGGCCGGCACCGCACCGGGCGCAGGTTGGCGAACAGTCCCAGCGCACGACGAATGCCGAGCAGCCCCTGCTCGGGACGCACCTTGGCAGTGGGAATGTCCCACTTCGGCCCACCGACCGCACCGAGCAGCACAGCGTCCGCGCGCTGACACATCTCGACGGTTGAATCGGGCAAGGGATTTCCCACCTGATCGATGGCAGCGCCGCCGATCACTCCCTCCTCGAATTCGAACCGATGCCCGAACCGCTCGGCAACCACTTCGAGAACCGTGCGTCCAGCTGCGCAAACCTCCGGTCCAATCCCATCGCCGGGTAGCAATGCAATCATGCCTGTCTTGCCTCGTACACAGAGATCCTGTCGGTTGCCCCGAGGAGAAAGTCCATCTCTCCGATGCCCTCGAGCACGCAGTGCTTCGCAAATGGAGCGATGGGGAACTTCACGATATCGCCGTCGGGAAGCTGCACCGTCTGCGTCTCGAGGTCCACTGCGAGTGACGCCATGTACTGCGACGACGCGACGTCCATCAGCCGAGCGAGCATGCCCTTGCTCACCTCGATCGGCAGCAGGCCATTGCCGAGTGCGTTGCCGCGAAAGATATCGGCGAACTGCGAGCTCACGACCGCCTGGAAACCCGCGCCCTGTAGCGCCCACACGGCATGCTCCCGTGACGATCCGCATCCGAAGTTCCGGCCGGCAACGAGAATGCGCGCGCCCGCAGCCGATGGCCGATTGAGGGGAAATGTCGGATTTGGCGCACCATCCGGTAGGTAGCGCCAGTCGTGAAACGCATGCTGGCCGAGTCCAGTGCTTTCCGTGGTCGTCAGATAGCGAGCCGGAATGATCTGGTCGGTGTCGATGTTCTCACTCGGCAGCACGACATACCGAGACGTGAACGGACGAAAGGGCGACGCAGCCATCAGTGAAGCTCCATGGTGAACGAACGCGGATCGGCGACGACACCCGCGATGGCCGAGGCAGCGGCCGTGAGCGGACTTGCCAGCAACGTACGACCACCCGCGCCCTGACGTCCCTCGAAGTTGCGATTGCTCGTCGACACAGCGACCTGGCCAGGCCGAAGCGAATCACCATTCATCGCGATACACATCGAGCAGCCCGACTCGCGCCACTCGGCGCCGGCCTGCAGAAACACGCGGTCGAGTCCCTCCGCCTCCGCCTGTTGCTTCACCTGCTGCGACCCTGGCACGACCAACATGCGCACGCTCGAGGCGATGTGACGTCCGCGCAGCAACTGCGCCGCCGAGCGGAGGTCCGATATGCGCGAGTTGGTGCAGCTGCCGATGAACACGACGTCGACCGGGGTACCGAGCATCGGCTGCCCAGCATTGAGACCCATGTAGGTCAGCGCCTTCGTGAGGCCGTCGCGATCGCTGCCTTCTTCACGAGTGCGTGTATCGGGAAAATCGCCCTTTATGGCGACTCCCATCGACGGTTTTG
>JAQBPV010000005.1 GCA_028287345.1 Gemmatimonadota bacterium | reverse complement strand
GAGCCTCCGCGTGAAGCCCGTCGTAATACGCGAGGACCGCCGGCAGGCCGTCGGCCAGCTCGCGGCCGTGCCCCGTGTAGCGGCTCGGTCGCCCGTACACCGTCTCCGCGTACATCCACCGTTCGATACCGGCCAGATGGCGCACCTGATCGCCCGCCGTCCAGCGGCTCGGTGCCGGTGCCCACTCCAGAGCCTCTGCCGGGATGCAGGTGGCGACTTTCCGCGTCCGCGCGTGCACACGATCGAGGTAGTCGAGAAAGGTCAGCAGGTCGGGATGCATGGAGGTTTGGGGTTCTGCTGCAAGCGAGTGGGGAATCCGAAAAATCAAAGATGCAAGGATCGCGACACGAGGTCAGAGGGATCCGGGGCAAAGACGTCCGTCACTTCGTAGAACCCCGGATCGAACTGCGCAATGGCCATCGCTTCGGCCAGGAAGGGTGACGCATCCGGGCGCGCGCGCATTCGGGCATAGTCGTCCGGAGTGCGCCACTGGGCGTACATCGTGACCTTCGTGCCATCGAGGCTGCGGTGCAGGGCGGCCGCAACAAATCCAGGAACATGGCGGATGCTCGACTCGGTGGCGCTCCGGAGCAACTCGACGAGGCGCGCTTGGTTCTCGGGCGCCACGGTGAACACGTTGATGGCCGTCATCGGCCGGTCGCCTTTCTCGATCGTGGGCATGGAATAGTCGGCGTGATGTGAATCGGTTCCGCTCCGCATGGAGCGCGTTCGCGGTGCATCTGAGGTTACGGGCGGAGTGGCGTCTCCTTGTAGCCCGCCGGAATTCCGAGTGAGGCGACATCGACCATCGCGGCGCGAAGCTGCACGAGCTCGGCCTTGAGGATGATCGTGAGCGGAACGCCCTGCTGAGGCCCTGGCCCTCGCGGAATCGCTGCCGTCACGGTGACTCGAGTCGTCGGAAGGGCGCCGGCCTCCGCCAGGTGCGCCAAGTCGCGCGTCGGCGCAAACCAGCGTGCGACGTTGACCTCGCTCATCGGTGCATCCACCAGCGTGAGGCTCCCGCGCGCAATGGCGACGTTCGGGAGCATGTCGGAGTGCCAGAAGATGTGCACGTCCCTTACGATGCGCGTCAGCGCGGGCGCACCCGACGTGACCGTGTCGATGTGAAGCGGCGCGAACTCGAAGAATGCCGGCCACCCGTCGCGCCGTCCTTCGTGATTGTAAGTGTCCCCGGAGATGGCGAAGCGCGTGTACGTTCTCGTGCGCGGTCGCACCAGCGTGAAGCTCGTACTATCGAACAGGTAGTAGTCGCCCGCCGTGGCGAGCGGAGCGGCCGAGGCGACGCTGTCGACGAGAAGCGGCGGACCGTCGCGCGTCCACAGAATGTCCATTCTGCCCTTAGCGCCGGCGAACGTGACACGCGCTCGAATCGACGCAAAGGTCGACCAGGTGCGCTGCGCATCCTGCCCGGGGGGAAGCGCGTTCGCGTCGAATACTGCCGTGTCGATGACGAACGAGATGCCACGTGCGCTGTCGCGGGTCGGCCCGCTGCGTGGTTGCTCGCTGGCTCGCGATCCTCCACGGTGATCTGCCACGAGCTCCGCACTTCCGGCGGCTTGGCGTCGCAAGGGCCGGCAGTCGCACACCAGAACAGTCTTCACCAACTCCGCGCTCGTCGTCTCTTGTTGCGACGACGTGTCTCGGCCATCTGCCGCGACGCGGATCACGTTGACGCCAGGCGTGTCGAACCGGACACGTGCCGAGTGCGCGAGCCTCATCCGATCGCGCGGGCAGGCGTGTCCGCCGATGTGCCGGTCGTACGGCTGGATGACGACGGTGCCCGGCGACCTCGTGATCGCGGTGCGCGCGGGTGCTCGAACACACCCGCCGCCGAAGGTCGAGAACGACACGTCGAACGGAACGCCGGTCATCACGGTGTCCGGCACGTGAAACGCGAGCGTGTCGTGTTCCGCGACGATGACCGAACGCACGTCTCGCGGATCCGTCGGCGTCATGCGCGACCAGATCAACGCGGTTGAGACGGTAACAACACCAGTCGCGGCCAGCAGCGCGATGCGTGCGGAGGATCTCACGGCAGTCCGTGTGAGTGACGTCACCAGACTGTCGAACTCACGGATCGTCCGCAACGAGGTCGGGATTACGTTCCCATTAACTGCGCGTGACGCGTGGATGACACAGGAACACGGACCGCTCGGCAGGCGCACCGACGCGTGGTCTCTGTTGCGGGTCGTACGGCCTGGACCGCGGGTACGGTGTCGGCTAGACTAGGGACATGACCATCAAGAGACTGGACCACGTCAGCGTCGTCGTCGACGACCTTGCGGCCGCTATCGCTTTTTTCACCGCGCTCGGCATGACGCTCGACGGCAAGGCGCCGATCGAGGGCCCGTGGGTAGACCGCATCAACGGGCTCGAGGGTGTCAAAGTCGACATCGCGATGATGCGGACCCCAGATGGGCACGGGCGGCTCGAGCTGACGAAGTTTCACAATCCAAAGCTGGTCGAGATCGAACCGGCGATCGCACCGCCGAACGCGCTGGGCCTCCGCAGCGTCATGTTTACCGTCGAAAGCGTCGACGACACGGTCGCCCGCCTGCGCGCCAACGGCGCCGAACTCGTCGGCGAGGTGGCCCAGTACGAGGACAAGTACCGACTCTGCTACATGCGAGGCCCTGCGGGCATCATCGTCGCGCTGGCCGAGGAGCTTTCCTGAGGCGTTCGCCGCCTTAGGGAAACCGGTGGCGAGGCGTCGACGATGCGCCTTCAACCGCGCCGCGCCGCCTCGATTGCCGCGATGTCGATCTTCCGCATCTCCATCATCGCATCGAACGCGCGCTTGGCGGCGGCGGGATCCGGATCGGCGATCGCTTTCGTCAAGGCGATCGGCGTGATCTGCCAGGACAATCCCCATTTGTCTTTGCACCACCCGCACGCGCTTTCCTCGCCACCGTTGCCGACGATCGCGTTCCAGTAGCGATCCGTTTCGGCTTGGTCCGAGGTTGCGACCTGGAACGAGAACGCTTCGTTGTGCTTGAACGCGGGTCCGCCGTTGAGCCCGAGGCACGGAATGCCCAAGACGGTGAATTCGACGGTCAACACGTCCCCCTTCTTTCCCGACGGAAAGTCATCAGGTGCAAGGAGCACCGCGCCGACGGATGAATCGGGAAAGGTCTTCGCGTAGAACCGTGCCGCGTCCTGGGCATCGCGATCGTACCAAAGGCAAATCGTGTTCTTTGCTGGGTTCACCATGTCACGCCTCCATCGAAATGAGCCACCAGAGGCCGAAGTCAACGATGCATTCGCCGTCGAAGTGCACGGCTCGGCCGACGTTCGCTGCAAACGCTCGACAAGATGCGTACCAGTTCCCGGTGTCTCCCGTGCCTTGATGGGAACATGAGTTTCCGCCGCGCCAGTGTGGACGGGGCATTCGGCCGATTGCTATTTTCGCGGCTGATACCGCATCGCGACCGCCCCTGAGCGGTACTCCAGCTGGCTCACCGACTGCAAGTCGACATGCTTCGATAGCCCCGCGAACAACGTCGGCCCATGGCCCACTAGCTTGGGGTGCACGACAAACTCGTACTCATCGATCAATCCCAGCTCGGCCAAGGCCATCGGGAGCGTCACGCCTCCCACGAGCAGTCCCATACCTGACTCCTCCTTGAGCTGCTGAACGGCCGTCCGCAGATCCCCACGCACGAGTTCCGCGTTCCAATCGACCCGGTCCAGGGTGCTCGAGACGACGTACTTCTTCTTCGCGTCGATCGTGCGGGCGAATGGTTCCATCCAGGGTAACATCCAATCAGGCCTCGCTCCGGCCGGTGTCGGCCGCCGCCACGCGGCCTGCATCATTACGTACGTCACTCGGCCAAAGATGAGGGCATCGGCCCGTTCGAGGGTCTCGGCCGCGCGACGATGCAACTCTTCGTCTGCATCCATGACACGATGATCGCAGCACCCGTCCAATGTGACGTTGATGGAATACCGAAGAGATCGCATATCGTAAGCGTATCGCCGATGGAGGAGCGTAGCACACTATGCCCTTCACCACGCCGCCTTCCGTCTCTCAATGCTCGTTGGTGGCTAACGCTCCAGCTCACCTGTAAAGGCATCGAGGATTGCGAGCGCAGCAAGCTACAATAGCGTCTTTGGCTGCTGCAGCGCAACGTTAGACCGCCCGCGCCGCGATCTATGCTTTGTCATGGCGGTGCGAACGAATCCGATGGTCGCGTGGCCAGCGTTGTTCGAGGCATCCATGCGTTCCTCTTCAGACGGCCGGTCGCATGGCAGTCATGGCGAGAATGCCCGCGGTAGCGCTCTCAGTGTCCCGGGCGGTCTCGCCACCCGCGTGCGCGCTCCAGCAGGTCTTGCATCACCGGGTCGGAAATCCGCGTGAGCACTGTCATGTCCGGAACATGTCCCTCACTGTCCGCGGCTAACGTGCGAAGCTGAAACATTGCCAAGTGGCTGTCCCGTGAGTCAGCGGGGAAGTACTGGAGGAGCTCTTCGAGTGCCGCCACGTCGACACCCGGGCGAATGAGCGCACGTTGTGTCGCATCAATGCGATATGAACGGTCGGGCTCCGGAGTCGACATGGTTCCTTCGGTCGCGTTGATGCATGTGGCGGTCTAAGGCTCAAGCGCAGCGGCGAGCGATTAAATAAAATGCGGACGCGCAGCGACCGCTTCCACTCGTCCGCTGCAACGCACGTCAAGCGACCTGGGATGCGATGGTTGTCCTGAGTGCAGCGGCGAGCCGGAGCCGATGGGGCTCCGGTGAATCACGAAGCCCCAGCTCCGCTTCAAACGTTGCAAGGCGCTCTGCCATTAGTGCATCCGCCACCACATCGGGTAGCCGCTGCGAGAGCACCATGAGCAATTGATCCGCGTACGCGGCGTACGCGTCGTCAGGGACGCCCACCATGCGGACGCCAGTCTCATCCCATCGCCGCTTGAGGAGGGCGACGACACTTCGCCGGTTGCTCCAAGTGAGGAGCGTGACATCGCCACGCAGGGCGCGCACGAGCCTTTTCTGCTGACGTACCATGTGTCGTTGCACGGACCACGTCATGATTCGGAAACGCAGCCGCCGCGGCACGAAGCGCCAGAAGAATGGCATCGGAAGCGGGACGAGCGCCCGGGTACTCGACGATGTGCTTTTTGCGCAGGCCATTCCTACAGTTGATGCACGGTGGTCACTCAACGAATTAGACGCTCATTTTATGCGCTATCCAGCAGAAATAACGTCTTAGTTTGGCTCGCGAATCTCGGCGGCTTTGTTCTGGCCACATCGCAAACACAGTCCCACCATGCAGTTAGCTCAGCGAAGTTCCGGACGGCCCGATATTATCCGCTCGGCCTTTAGCGCATAATCTGCAAGGACGCAGTTTCGCCACTGAGTCGTGCCGCCGAAGGACATCGGCGCGGCCTGCCAGGGCGCGCGCAAGATCCGGCGCGCCTTACCCTCGCCTCTTACCACCGCCGCAAACCTACCCGAACCGCTCCTCCGCCATCCGCGCCACCAGCTCCGCCGCCCCATCCAGCCCTAACCACGCCGTATTGACGCACACGTGATAGTTGGACAGGTCCCGCCACTCCCGCGACCAGTGCCGCTTCACGTACTCCTCACGCCGCGCGTTCGTCTCGAGCACCTTCTTCTTCGCCTCGTCCCTCGACAATCCAAGGTTCGTCACGACATACGCCGTGAGCGCCTCGATCGGCGCATAGCAGAAGACGTGCAGCGCATCGCTCCGCGTCGCGAGCAGACACTGCGCGCCTCGTCCCACCAGCACCGCGGGCCCCGCGAGCACCGCCTCCTCGATCACACGCTGCGTCACCTGCACGATGCGCTCTTCGCTCGGCGCCACGGCCACGTCGCCCACCGTCGGCATCACCTCGGGCGACGCGAGCGAGATCGCCTCCGCCAGACGCTCCGAGAGCGACGGAAGCCGCTCCTCGCGCGCCGACACCTCGGCCACGGTGAGCCCGAGCCTGGCCGCGACTTCGTCGACCACGGAGTTGTCATAGAGATGCCAGCCGAGCGTGCGCGCCACGCGTTCCGCGACCTCCGACCCGCCCGAGCCGTACTGCCGCGTGATCGTCACGATCGGCATCAGCGTCGCTCCGGCGTCACGCTCCGCACGCGCACCTGCTCCACGACCTCGAAGCCGAGTGCGCCCCACGCGCCTTCCGCCTCGGCGCTGCCGGCCACGTTGTGAAGCCGCATCTGCTCGAGCCCGCGCGCGCGCGACCACCGCTCGGCGGCAGCCAGCAGCGCGCGCAGCACGCCGGTCCTCCGTGCCTCCAGACGCACATACACGGACGAGACGTACGCGTATCGCTCCGGCTCGAGCAGCGGTGAGCCCGCTGACTCCACACACCGGAGAATGCCGAGCACCTGACTCTCGCGCTCGGCCAGGAAGATCGCCTCGTGCGTGGACC
>JAQBPV010000527.1 GCA_028287345.1 Gemmatimonadota bacterium | reverse complement strand
TCTGGTTCGTGACGAACATGACATGCGCTGGATCCATGAAGGACGCGTACGGCTACATCTCGCGCATCAGTGCGGCGCATCCGGAATCCGCGTCTGTCTTCATCGAGAGTGGAAAGGGTGGCGTCGTGCTCGACTCGCCCAAGGGGATGGCGCTGCACGGCGACACGCTCTGGGCGGCCGACATCAGCGTGTTGCGCGCGTTCGATCGCCGCACCGGTGCGCCGCTCGCCAGTATCGACTTCGCGCCACTTGGCGCGGTGCAGCTGAATGACGTCGCCGTTGGTCCCGATGGACAGATTTACGTTACCGACACGGGTATCATGATGACGCCGAAGGGCGTGCTGCATCTCGGGCCCGATCGCGTCTTCAGGGTGGGCGCGAGTCAGAGCATTTCCGTGATGGCCTCGGCGCCAACCGTGACGTGGCCGAACGGGATCCTGTGGAACGCGGCCACGAAGCAATGGAACATCGTGTCGTTCGATCCGTTCAACGGTCGCATCTTCTCGCTCTCCGCCAATGGAGACAGCGCGCGTGTCATTCGTCAGGGGCTCGGGCGGCTCGACGGAGTGGAGCTCCTCCCAAACGGCGCGTTGGTCTTCACGAGCTGGGCCGATTCGAGCATTCATCTGCTGAAAGACGGCACGGACCGCAAGATCATCCGCGAAGTCCCGGAAGCGGCTGACCTGGGTTTCGACACGCGTCGGAACCAGCTGGCCATTCCTCTCAGCGTGCTCGGTCGCGTGCAGATCTGGAGTCTGGGGAACCTCGCTGGGAGCATGCGCTGACGTCCGCGGATTAACCGGTCGCGCCGCGCGGGCATGCTGATTGAACGTGATGCAGGCAATGCTCGCCGTTTCGAGCGCATCCGATACCTCAGCCTGACGGGACATGGTACTCGCAACAGCAGGAGCGAGTCGCTCCGTGCGTGCAACATCCGACTCGCACGACAATCATGGCGACGACGACTACGCGAGCTCGCATAACGTTGCGCGCCCGGAGCGAGTGGCGTCCGTTGCGCTGGGCGCGGCGTTGATCACCCTCGCGCTTCGACGTCGTGATACCACCGGCGTCGCTGCCGCGCTCATCGGTGGGGTGCTCGTCCATCGCGGTGCGACCGGCAACTGCATGGTCTACCGGGCTCTCGGTGTGAGCACCGGCTCAGCCGAAGCAGTGCTCGATTCACACCGTGGCGACGTGACGGGAAGGGCCGCGACCGTCAACGCGCGCAAGGCGATCAAGGTGGAGCGGAGCGTCAGTGTGTTGCGTCCACGCGCGGAGCTCTATGCATTCTGGCGCGACTTCGAGAATCTACCGCGCTTCATGGAGCATCTCGTCTCGGTGAAGTCGGACGTCGGCACACGTTCGCATTGGATCGCAAAGGCGCCAGGTGGTGGCACGGTGGAGTGGGACGCAGAGCTCGTGAACGACGTTCCGGGTGAGCTCGTCGCATGGAAGACCGTCGGACAGCCTGACGTCGCGAATGCCGGTGCGGTCAACTTCTCGGACGCACCCGGCGGACGCGGAACCATCGTGAAGGTGACGCTCGACTACGAGCCGCCAGGAGGTCGCATCGGGAATCTCATCGCGCGACTCTTCGGTGAAGATCCCGACCGCCAGGTGCGCGAGGATCTGCGAAAATTCAAGCAGCTCATGGAGGCTGGCGAAATCACGACATCTGCTCGGCGCGTCGAGGACTCGGCGTACGTCGGGTCCACCCCGCAGAAGTAGGAGCAGACCATGAGAGCCGTGACATGGCAGGGAACGCGAGAGATGCGAGTGGACTCGGTGCCGGATCCCGAGATCGTGAATCAGGGCGATGTGATCGTGAAGGTGTCGGCAACAGCGATCTGCGGCTCTGACCTCCATCTCTACAATCACTATGTGACCACGATGCAGAAGGGCGACATCCTTGGCCATGAGTTCATGGGCGAGGTCGTGGACGTCGGCCGCAACGTGACGCGACTGAAGAAAGGCGACCGTGTGGTCGTACCCTTTCCAATCGCCTGCGGAAAATGCTGGTATTGCAGTGAGGGATTCTTCAGCGCGTGCGACAATTCGAATCCCAATGCGGAAATCGTCGAGGCGCTCTACGGATCATCTGCTGGTGCAGGCATCTTTGGCTATTCACACATGTACGGCGGGTACTCGGGAGGCCAGGCCGAGTACACGCGTGTCCCCTTCGCGGACGTCGGGCCGATCAAGATTCCCGACGGTGTCAGCGACGAAGAGGTGCTGTTCCTCTCCGACATCCTGCCAACCGGCTGGCAGGCGGCACTGCGTGGAGAGATCAAGCCCGGCGACACCGTGGCGGTGTGGGGCTGCGGGCCGGTTGGCTACTTCGCCATCCAGAGCGCCTATCTACAGGGAGCAGCTCGCGTCATCGCCATCGACCGCTTTCCCGAACGTCTCGCGCTCGCGCGTGACGTCTGCAAGGCGGAAGTGATCGACTACGAGCAGACGGACGATCTCGTCGAGCTGCTCAAGCAGATGACTGGCGGCCGCGGTCCCGACGTCTGCATCGACGCCGTGGGGCTCGAGGCGCACGGTCATGGGTTTCTCGCGAAGAGCGACCGAGTGAAGCAGGCGCTGCGTCTCGAGATGGATCGGCCAACGGCCGTGCGTCAGACGATACAGGCGGCGGCAAAGGGCGGACGCGTGAGCATCATCGGCGTATATGGCGGATTGATCGACAAGTTTCCCCTCGGCGCCTTCTTCGGAAAGGGATTGAAGATGGCCGGCGGGCAATGTGACGTGCAGAAGTTTCTGCCGGAGCTGTTGCAGCGCGTGCTCGCCGGTGACTTCGATATGACGTCACTCATCAGCCATCGACTCACGTTGGAGGATGCGCCGAGCGCCTATGAGATGTTCTGCGACAAGACGGATGGCTGCACAAAGGTGGTGATGCGTCCGTAATCGAGGCTCCGCCTCATTGCGGAGCCTCGCGTCTGACGTTGTTCTAGCGCAGCGGCCTGAATGCCGCGCGTAGCTCGGTCGCGAGCGTTGCGGGCTGTTCCCACGCTGCGAAGTGGCCGCCTTTGCTGACCTTGTTGTAGTGGATGAGCTTCGGATACGCGCGTTCCGTCCAGCTCCGCGGCGCTTGATAGAGCTCGTTCGGAAACGCCGTGACCGCGACGGGAATGGTGATGTGCTTCGGGGCGAAGAACGGGAGCTTGCTCTCCCAGTACAGACGCGCTGACGAGATCGTCGTGTTGGTGAGCCAGTAGAGCGTGACATTGTCGAGGATGTCATCGCGCGTGAGTCCCTCCTGCTGGCCGTCGAAGACGCGTGCGATGAGTGAGTAGCTGTCCGCATCATGGTCGATCATCCACGCGGCCATGCCGACGGGGGAATCACCGATTCCGTAGATCGACTGCGGACGGTTTGACATCTCCTGCGCGTAGGCCAGCCCCTGCTTGTAGAAAAAGGCGAGTTGGTCGTACGCATGCTTCTCGTCGGCCGAGAGGCCCGACGGCGGCGCACCTGCCGCGAGCGCCTTTTCGATTTCGGGTGGCACGGTGGCCGGCATGTTGGTGTGAATGCCGATCAACCCCGGGGGCGTGAGCAGCGCCATCTGCTCAGTGACCGCGTTCCCCCAGTCACCGCCCTGCGCCACATAGCGCGTGTAGCCCAGGCGCTTCATCAACACGGTCCACGCGCGCGCAATGTGAATGGGATCCCAACCCGTGGTGGTGGGTTTCCCGGAAAACCCGTAGCCAGGAAGTGACGGAATCACGACATCGAACGCATCGGATGCGCTTCCACCGTGTGCGGTGGGATTCGTCAGCGGATCGATGATTTTCAACTGCTCGATGATCGAGCCGGGCCATCCATGCGTGACGATGATCGGCAGCGCGTTCTTCTCCTTCGAACGCACGTGAATGAAGTGAATGTCGACCCCGTCGATGTTGGTGATGAATTGCGGCAGGGCATTCAGCTTTGCTTCGGCCTTCCGCCAGTCGTAATCCTTTCCCCAGTAGCGGGCGAGCTTCTGAATGGTCGCGAGCTGCACGCCCTGCGACTTGTCATTGACTGTCTCCCGATCGGGCCAACGTGTCGCCGCGATCCGGCGCTTGATGTCGGCGAGCTCCTCATCCGAAAAATGCACGTGGAATGGACGAATGGCGTCGGGACCGTCGTCAGTCGTTGGCTGCGTTGCGGGCGCCGTGGCGGTCATCGTCATTGCTTCCGTCTGTGTCTGCGTCATGGCAATCGAACCTCCTATGAGAAGAGCGCCCAATACGGAAATGCTCACCATCGCTTTCATGGAAACCCCCTTCCGGTGTTGGCGGAGTTTGCGCGAACCCAGATGTTTTGAGCGCCGCCAATGGACGTGATCAGCGCTCGCCTAATCTTTCGCGTTCTCGGGAAGGGCTCTATTGCACGATGGTATTGGTCGCCGGACGCGCTAGGTCACCGCAGAGGAGTGATTCGGCCTACCAGAGCAGATACTGCTCCATCACGCCATCCGGCCGACGATACATCAGCGTCGTCACCGCGCGCCCACCAACGGTGAGACGCACCGTTGCCACCTGCATCCCACCGCGCTCGTTCACTCCGAGCAGCTCGGCGTTGGTGACGTCGCCGAGTGGAGCGAGTGTCTTCGCGGCCGCGGCGAGACGAGCGGGAGTGAGAAATGCCCTGTAGTCGTCGCTCAGCTTGCCTCTCTCCACCTGACCGCGCTGCAGCTCACCGAAAAATGCCGCGGACGCGGCGAGCGCCGCGAGTCCCTTTGGCGTCGGTGGCTTCATCGCTTCCTGCGAACGACGCGCAGGAGCGGCGGGAGCGTTCGCGCGCGGTGGCGACACGAGTCGTGACAGCCCACCCGCGCTCACGTTCTGATCCGTGTTCGAGAGAACCACCACCGCAGCAGTATCAGCGGGAATGAAGACATTCGTCGCCGAGAAGCCCGATGTCGCGCCGCCGTGCGAGTAGATCGTGCGGCCGCCACTCTCCGAGACGTTGAGGCCAGCCGCGTAGCCGGTTGGAATGCCGTCGCGAAGAATGCGTTCGCCAAAGAGGACCCTGCGTGACGCTGGTGTGAGAAATCCCGGTCGCATCAGCGCGAGATCCCAGCGCGTGATATCGGATGCCGTGGACCAGATGCCGCCGGGCGCACCGATCCATCCGCGTCCCTCGAGCTCCGCGATCTCCATGTCGCCCAGCGCCCACGACACATAACCCTTCGCGGCGCGCGGAGGATTCGTCGGCTCGTACAACGTCTGCTGCATGCCGAGTGGACGGAAGATCTTCTCCTCGAGCAGTGTGCCCAATGGCTTGCCGCCGACACGCTCGAGCACCGCGCCCAGGATCGTGTAGCCCGTGTTGCTGTACGACCACCGTGTACCCGGATCGAAGTCCAGCGACATCATGGCGTACTTCTCCATGATGTGCTCCGCCGTCGTCGGCTTGCCCATCTCACGGTCCACGTAATCGAGCGGGTAGTAGTCGCGATACCCGGAGACGTGGTTCATCAGGTCGATCAGCGTGATCTCGCGCGAGCGCGTGAGCTTCGGATACCACTTGGACAGCGTATCGTGCACGTTCAGCCGGCCGTCTTCCTGCATCAGCAGCGCGAGCGCGGAGACGAACTCCTTCGTCACGGAGCCGATCGAGAACCGTGTCCCCGTATCGACGGTGACGCGCGGTTGCAGCGACGCTGTCCCGTAGGTCTTCGCGAGCTCGATCCGTCCACCGCGCATCATCGCGACGGACACGCCAACGAGTCGCTGTCGCTGCATCGCGTCGTTGACGATGCTGTCCACGACGCGTTCGTCGATTGATGAGCTCTGTGCCTTTGCGCTGCCGGCAACCGCGAGAAGAGCACACAGTGCGAGCGATGAGCGACGGATGAGGCGCATGGTGTCCGCGGGATCAGGTGGGTCGACCGAAGCCCAACGGCTAATTGAACGCCCGCGGCGGGCGACGACCAGACCTCGCAGCAACGCCCGCGAGAGTGTATACCCTATGGCAGCGTCTACTCTCACATGCCTCGAGGCATTCATGCGCCGCATCGCCGCCATCTCCTTGCTCTCACTCGCCTGTGCCGCGCCGCAGTCGCAGTCGCCCGTTCCGACCGCACCATACAAGGTCGTCACGAGGGCGCGGGTCGGCGGTGAAGGCGGCACCGACTACATCTACGCCGACGCCGCCGGACGCCGGCTCTACATCCCTCGCGGTGGTTCGCGGGCCATACCGGCCACCGACACATCCGCCGCGCGCCCCGCGGTACTCGGCCGCATCACCGTGTTCGACCTCGAGACCCTCGCGCCACTCGGCGAGATTCCCGGCACTGGCGGCAATGGCGTTGCCGTCGATCCCAACTCGGGACACGGTTTCTCGAGCAGCAAGCCGGTGTCCATGTTCGACATGAAGACGCTCACGCTGATGAAGCAGATCGACGTCGGCGCCGCGCAGCCCGACGGCATTCTCTTCGACCCGTACAACGATCGCGTCTACGTCTTCAGCCATCCCACGAAGGACGCTGTCGTCATCGACTCACACGATGGGCGCGTTATCGGCACCATCGACCTCGGCGGCGTGCCTGAACAGGCGGTGTCAGACCGTAATGGCACGATGTACGTCGTCATGCAGGATGCCGCTGGAAGCGTCACTGTCGTCGACACAAAAACCATGAAGGCCACGGCGCACTACCCACTCGGCGACAAGGGCGGCTGCAACGGCCTCGCGTTGGACGCGAAGAACAAGATCCTCTTCGCCGCGTGTGCGCGCTCCGGCAATCCACCCGCTGTGCCGGCGCAACCGATGATGGTCGTGCTCAGCGCCATCGACGGTCACATCCTCGCGAACCTTCCACTCGCGGGCGGATCCGATGGCGCGGTGTTCAACCCCGCGACGAACGAGGCGTTCAGCTCGCACAGCAACGGCACGATGACGATCGTGGCGGAGCGAAGCCCGACGACCTTCGAGGTGGTGCAGAATCTGGAGACGATGCTTGGCGCGCGCACGCTGACGTTCGATCCGAGGACCAACCACATCTTCGCGATGAGCGTCGAGCGCGGGCCCGCACCTGCGCCTGTAGCGGGTGCGCCGGCTGGCAGGCCGGCTGTTGGCGCGGCCATTCCAGGCTCATTCACCATTCTCGTTATCGCGCGACAGTAGAGGCCCACGTACAGTCGGCGTACGGGGAGTGGAAGAGCTGCTGACTACTTACCGATTCGTCTCGGGCGGACAGTTCTCGAATGAGGGCGCGGCGTCTTTTGCAGCGACTTCCGTTTCGGGTCGCCGAGCGCGGCCTGCAGGAGCGCGTCTGCGGACCAACTCATGGTTTGCACCGCTTCCGCTCGTGACATGTGGCCCACGTCAGTGAGCCAGACGAGCGCCTCGATGCCAGCCGCCGAGCGAATCGCGCACACGAGTCGCCTCAGCGCAGCTTTCGACATCTGACCGCGCAGCGGCGACAACGCGTCCTCGAGCCAGATGATGGCGCGACCGCTTCGCAACACCGCTTCCTGCTGCCCCGATCCGCTGTCGAGCGAGAGGCGCAGCGCCATCCGCAGTTGGGGCTCCGTTTCCACGGTCATCCGCAGGAACTCGGCGATGGCATCCTTCAGCCGAGCCTCGGGATCGCGCGCTGGATTCTCGCCGAGCAGCGATGCACGATCGATCTCCGGATGCGCCGAGATGAGCAGCGCGCGCTGGTTCGTGAAGTAGCGGTAAGCGGTCGTGCGCGAGATCTCC
>JAQBPV010000522.1 GCA_028287345.1 Gemmatimonadota bacterium | reverse complement strand
GCCGAAGGCATCATCGACTGCAACGACGCAACGCTGCGCATGTTGCGCGCACCGAACCGCGACCGGCTGATGGGTCGCCGGCCCGCGGAGCTGTCGCCGCACCGGCAGCCCGACGGCCGACTGTCGGTCGTCGTCGCAGGACAGATGCGCGCCCGCGCGCGCATCACCGGATATCATCGCTTCGAGTGGACGCACCTGCGCCACGACGGCACGCAGTTCCAGGTCGAGGTGACGCTCACGCCCATGCGCATGCACGGTCGCGAAGTGATCCTCGCCGTCTGGCACGACATCACCGAGCGCAAGGCGGTGGAAGACGCGCTCCGCATGGCGAAGGACGCGGCAGAGTCGGCGAACAAGACGAAGAGCGAGTTCATGACGCGCATGAACCACGAGCTTCGCACGCCGCTCACCGCCATCATCGGCTTCTCGAACATCCTGCTGAAGGGCCGCAAGGGGCCGCTCACTCCCGAAGCGCAGATCTACGCCGAGCGGATTCTTGATAACGGGATGCATCTGTTGTCGGTGATCAACCAGATTCTCGACGTCGCGAAGGTCGAAGCGGGACACATGGAGATGGATCGCGACACCGTCGCGGTCGATACTCTCGTGAACGAGACGCTGGCGATGCTCGAGTCCACTGCCGACGCCAAGGGATTGGTGATGCGGAAGGAGATTCCATCGCGCGTGACGCCCATTGTCACCGACGTGGCAAAGCTGCGGCAGATCCTCATCAACCTCGTCGGCAACGCGATCAAGTTCACGACGGACGGCGAGGTGCTCGTGCGAGTCGTCACCGACTCACGCTCGGGGAGGCCGCGCGAGATCGTGGTGCGCGACACAGGTATCGGCATTCCGGTGGAGCGTCAGGGCAAGATCTTCGATCCCTTCGAGCAGGGTGACAGCTCGACGCGTCGCGAATTCGGCGGAACGGGACTCGGCCTCTCGATCGTGAAGACCTTCGCGCAGCTCATCGGCGCGACCGTGGACGTGGATAGCGAGGTCGGCGTCGGCACGACGTTCACGGTGCGTCTCCCGCTGGTAGATTCAACGAATGAAGACGTCGTAGCTGGTGCGCTGCGTGGGGCGGACGCAGTACCGAGTGTCTAGGTAGGCAGAAGGAGAGAAGGATAGGTTGCACACTCTACGGACTATCTACGGAACCCATCGATGACGATGTCGCGCACTGCGTTTCTTCTTACACTCGCGCTTGCTGGCGCCTGCGCTTCGGGCAATCCGCCACCCGAGGGCGGAACGCCCACTCGCAACGGCCGTCCGGCGCAGGTTCGTCCCGGCGATTCCCTGCGGGCCAACCGCGTCACCGAGAACGCCCGGCCCGACGCTCCGGCGCGCGCGGGGCTGCTCATCGTCGCGAACCAGCAGGGCGCCAACGCCACCATTCTCGATGCGTCAACGCTGAAGACCGTCGCGACAGTGGCTACGGGAGTCGGCCCGCACGAAGCCGCCGTGTCGCCGGATGGCCGCTGGGCCGTCGTCACCAACTACGGCAATCGCGAGGTGAACGGCAACACGCTGAGCGTCATCGACCTCGCCGCGGCGGCGCCGACAGTCGTCCGCACGATCGACCTGGGCGAATACCATCGTCCGCACGGCGCCGCGTTCATTCAGGAGGGACGCAAGCTCCTCGTCACCAGTGAGACCTCGCAGCGGCTGCTGATCGTCGACTTCTCGAGTGGAAAGGTGGATACCGCGCTCGCGACCAATGCGCGTGGCTCGCACATGGTCGCCGTACGTCGCGACGGCAAGCGCGCGTGGACCGCCAACATCGGCGACGGCAACGTCACCGAGTTCGACCTCGATGCGCGCCGCACCGTGCGTCAGCTACCAGCGGCAGCCAGCGACGAAGGCATCGCGACCACCCCGGGCGGCATCCTTCTGTGGGTGGGCAGCAATACCGAGAAGACCGTCACCATCATCGACACCCAGAAGGGCGAGAAGATCGGAACCCTGACCGGCTTCGGCATGCCGTATCGCATCGGCATTTCGCGCACGGGCCGCGTTGCCCTCGTGAACGATCCGACGAACAACAAGATCTGGGTGTACGAGGTTGGCACGAACAAGGAGCTCGCCCAGATCGATCTGGGGAAGGAGAAGGGGGTCACGCCGGTGGCAGGTGGCGCGGGTGGCGAAGCTGGTGCCGGTCCGGAGGGTGTGACCTTCGATCCCATCGCCGACATCGCCTACGTCACGCTGCACGGCAGCAATCAGGTGATCGCCGTGGATCTGCAGACGTTCAAGACGGTTGGCGTCGGCTCGGTCGGTTCGGGCCCCGACGGGATCGCATTCTCGCCGCTGGTGAGGAAGTGACCGCATGAGCGAGGCTTCACGCTCACGCTCCTTCTCATCACAAGGCTCGTCTCTCCAACCACGGCGTCACGCCTGCCCAGATCGCCGCATCCTGTAGCAGCAGCGTGAGGAAGTAGGTCACCACTTCCTCGACCGGATACGTCTTCACGAGCGCGTCGGCCGCAGCCGCGATGCGCTCGGCGTCCTGCTCCGGCACTTCAGTCGTCTCGGAATCGATGCGCCCATCCTCGTTCTTGATGCCGAGCGTGTCGAGAAATGCGCCCATCATGGGGCGACGGTGGCCGAGGTGGAGATCGACGAGGTAGGCGCTGAGGAGCTGCGCGTCGTCGATCGGCAGGCGGACCGCTTCGCTGACGAGCTTCGCCTTGGGCCACGTTCCGACGGTCTGGGGCCGGAACTTGAGCGCGGCGGCCACGGCGGCCCGGGTGGTGTTCTTGACCCATCCATTCTCGTCGTCGTTGAGCGACGCAGAGACGCCGAGCGCGCGATCTTCCGGGCTGATGGCCTTCCACAGGCGGCGCACGGTGGTGGTGGTGGGCGCGGCCGCCAGGCTGGCTAGCGAAGGCCGTAGTGTTGTTCCGGAGGGTGGAGCGGAGTCGGGCATTCAAGAAAGTAATAGGGCGGCTGCGCGGGGCGCGTGGCCAGCCGCCAGCGCCCCGTAGAGCGGCCTTCGGCCGCTCTACACCTGTATTTGCAGATTTTTCAACCCTTTTCGCCCCATCGCTGTCTCATCGCCATCCTCCCACACGGATGCACCGATGCAGCGCTCCATCTCCCTCCTCTCCGCGTTGATCCTTCTCTCAACGCCCTGCCTGGCCCAAGCGCCCAGCACCACCCTCGCGGCAAGCAAGACGCCGGCGGCACCAACCGCCTCGACGCCGATGTCGGCCCGCGCCACCGCCACGGCCGCCAGCGCTTCGCGGGCGACGGTCGCCCCCGTGCTCGACGGACGCACCGACGATCCCGCATGGGTCAACGCGCAGGTCATCGACCAGTTCCTCGAGTACGATCCCAACGAGGGCAAGGAGTCGCGCTTCAAGACCGAAGTCCGCGTGACCTACGACGACAAGAACCTCTACGTCCTCGCGCGCATGTACGACCCCGCGCCGGACAGCATCATCTCGCTGCTCTCGCGTCGCGACGTCCGCACACAATCCGAGCAGCTCAAGCTCGTGATCGACTCCTATCACGACAAGAAGACCGCGTTCGAGTTCATCACGAACCCCGCCGGTGTAAGGCGCGACTTCTACGTCTCCAACGACAACAACGAGGACGACTCCTGGGACGCTGTCTGGGCAGTCGGCACTAAGATCGACTCCGTCGGTTGGGTCGCGGAATTCCGCATTCCGTTCAGCCAGATCCGCTACGCACCGGGCAGCGACCACACGTTCGGCCTGCTCATCGTGCGCGACATCGCACGCACCGGCGAGCGCATCTCGTGGCCGCTCCTCAAGCGCAATGTGCAGGGCTACGTGTCGCAGGCGGGCGAGCTCTCCGGCATCGGCCAGCTGCCCACGCCGCGTCGTCTCGAGATTCTTCCATACACGGTGCTCAAGAGCTCGACGCGCGACTTCGGTTCGTCGCGGCTCGGCGGCGGTCGCTATTCACACCCGAACGACGTCACCGTCGGCGCGGATCTCAAGTACGGACTCTCGTCCAACCTCACCCTCGACGCGACGATCAATCCCGACTTCGGCCAAGTCGAAGCCGATCCCGCTCAACTCAACCTCACCGCGTTCGAGACCTTCTTCGAAGAGCGCCGCCCGTTCTTTCTCGAGGGCGCGGGCATCTTCTCCTTCAACACGAACTGCGGCGACATCGACAGCGGCTGCACGGGACTCTTCTACTCACGCCGCATCGGTCGCAGTCCGCAGCTCGCGGGCAACTACGGCGACGCGAGCAGCCCCACGGCAACACCGATCGCTGCGGCGGGCAAGATCACCGGTCGTCTCGCCAATGGCGTGTCTATCGGCCTGCTCAACGCGATGACGCAGGAAGTCGACGGCGTCGCCACCCTGAATGGACGCGTGGCAGCGATCGAGCCGCGCACCAACTACAGCGTCATCCGTCTGCAGAAGGATCACGCCGATGGCCAGGGCGAAATGGGCATCATGCTCACCGGCGTGAACCGCTCGCTCGACGCCACGGCGACGCCATATCTCCGCGATGCCGCCTACAGCGGCGGAATCGATCTGCGTCGCCGCATGTTCCAGAAGAACTACGAGCTCCGCACCTTCATCGCGATGAGCGACGTGAGCGGATCAACCGCATCGATCGCCGCGCTGCAGACGAACACCGTGCACGCCTACCAGCGTCCCGATGACAACGTCTCGTACGACCCGAATCGCACCTCCCTGCGTGGCGACGCCGAGCGGATCTCGTTCAGCAAGTTCGGTGGTGGCATCACGCGCTTCCAGAGCGTGTACCAGCGCTACTCGCCCGGCTTCGAGACGAACGATCTTGGCTACCAGCAGCGCGCGGACGAGCAGCTATTCCGCAACTGGTTCGCGCTGCAGTACAGCAAGCCGACGAAGGTGTATCAGCGCGCGTTCTTCAACTTCAACGCGCAGGAGCGCTGGACGACCGAAGGCCTGGTGCTCGGCAACGGTGTGAACCACAACAACCACATCCAGTGGAAGAACTTCATGTGGACGCACTTCGGCTTCAACCTCAACGACTACGCGACGTCGTTCAGCGATCGTGCAGCACGCGGCGGACCCGCTGTTCGCCTGTCGCCGAGCCAGAGCTTCTGGTCGGGCATCGAGAGTGACAGTCGTCGTCAGGTGACGGGAAGCGTGTGGGCCGGCGGCGGGAAGTCCGATGAAGGCCGTTCGTTCTACGGCTACATCGAGCCGAACATCAACTTCCGTCTCTCGAGCCGCTTCTCGGCATCGCTCGGCGCTGGCTACAACCGCAATGGCGATGCGTGGCAGTTCTACAACCAGTACGGCGCCACGGGCAGCGACACGACGCACTACACGTTCGCTCGGCTCGACCAGACCACGATGAGCATGAGCAGCCGCTTGAACTTCACCGCGACACCGAACCTCTCGTTCCAGTTCTACGCGCAGCCGTACGAGTCGAAGGGGACGTACGCGGACCAGACCGAGATCGCGAACGCGCGCGCCGACAAGTTTGCGGATCGATTCAAGAGCTATAAGGGCAGCGCTGGTGTGTTCGACGGATTCAACTTCCGCCAGTTCAACTCGAACGCGGTGGTGCGATACGAATATCGTCCGGGGAGCACGCTGTTCGTGGTGTGGCAGCAAGGGCGGAACAACTACCTGACGCCGTCGGATCCGGGCTACGAGGGTTCGTATTCATTCCGCCGCGACTACAACTCGGTGTTCGCGGATCACCCGAACAACACGTTCCTGGTGAAGTGGTCGTACTGGCTGAATCCATAGTGGCGGGAAGGCTCCGTGTCAGGGGCGGCCGCTGAGGGCTTCGCCCTCCGCGGCCTTACGGGGCGCCGCTTCGCGGCTTACGGGGCGCAAAGGGGTCCGCTGCTTCGCAGCGGGCCCTTTGCTCATGGGGCGGGCCGCCGTGCGGCCCTTATGGCAACCGCAAGCTTAGTCGCGCAACGAAATGGTGATGGTCAATCGAGGCGGATTCGCAGATTGGCGCATGCGAGATCCACACAACATGCGCGTGGCGGACATGGCGATGAACGTCGCTGTTCTGACCTATAGGCTCACGAAGCGGTTGCCACCAGAAGAGCGATACGGACTCACGTCGCAGATGCGACGTGCCTCCGTATCCATTGGCTCCTCCATCTGGGAGGGCTGTGGTCGAGACACCGACCCACAGTTCCTGTATTTCCTGAGTGTCGCGAATTCCTCGACATTTGAGTTGGAGTTCCAGACGCGCCTGACCCACCGGCTCCGCTTCGCGACCACAGCCGAAGTGCGACCGCTCATCGAGGCCATCGGCAGCACCACGCGAATGCTCGCGAAACTCAAATCGAGCGTCCGCGGTTCCGAATAGTTTGGCCGTAAGGCCCGCGTAGCGGGCCGCCCCGTAAGGCGGCGGAGCCGCCGCCCCATAAGGGCGCGTAGCGCCCGCCCCATAAGGCGCGCAGCGCCGCCCCTGACGAGGAACTCTCCCTTCGAACAACGGGTACTACAGTCAGAGAAAACCAGGAGCCCCCATGTCCAAATATCAGTTCGCGATCAGCTCCGGTCCGGAGTCAGTCCGCCAGGCCGGAGTCGTCGAAAGCGATTCATTCGATGAAGCAGTCGTCCTCCTCGGGCAGAAGATCCCCGTCCAGAAGGGTGACTCTCTCGAGATCGGCGTCACCGGCTTTCCGCCGGCCAGATACCAGTGTGTCGGCGAGATGAGAAGCCGGCCGATCTGGATCCCCGAAGGCCGACTCGCGGCGTAACC
>JAQBPV010000504.1 GCA_028287345.1 Gemmatimonadota bacterium | reverse complement strand
CGCCTGGCGTTTTGCAACCTCTGCGGCGGCGAGCGTGAAGCCTGCCAATAGCGCCGTGAGCGCCGCCGTCGCCATTGCGCTGAGCGCGATGAGCGCCTGGAATGACAGCGGCGACATGGCCGTGTCGTAGCCGAACCAACTACCCGGCACCTCGTTGAGCCCCGCCGCAAGCGCGAGCACTCCGATCACCGTGCCGACGAACAGCGGCGCGCGCCAGCGAACGCGCTTCTCCTTCGCACCTCGCGACAGGAAAACAACACCCCCAATGGCGACGGCAAGAATCCCGAGACTCGCGATGAGCGACAGCAGCTCGTTGGCCGAGCGCATCTCGCCGTAGGTGCGGCGGAACGACTCGGGAATCTCGACGTACGATCGCACCCTGATCGGCGCATCGCCGCCGATGATGACGTCCATGCGTATCGGCGCGCCACCGACCGTGCGATCGGTCCGCTCGAACGTGTAGGTGCGATCGATGCGGCCGCTCGTCTTCCTCGTCTCGTACGATGACGTCACGAGCTTCCGTCGGTCGCCGCGATCGCTGATCCAACTGCCGAGCGCACCGTCGGCGAGACGTCGGCCCGAATCGGCGGTGACCGTCGGCCGACTGTCCGACTCGGCAAGCTTGTGATCGAAGCCGATGACGCGTCCATCCGGTGCGAAGTCGACGCGCGCCTCGCGCGGGTCGTTCGGCGCAAAGGCGCGAACTGTCCAGAAGAATGGCGCGACGTCGCGGCCACGCACGAGAGCATTCAGCGAATCGTGTCCGCCTCCGGCGAGCTCGACGAACGTGCGGAGGGAGTCGTTGCCGTGAAAGCGCACTGCGGTGCGAGCGCCCACGGGTGCGATCTCGTGCGCACGGAAAAACGAGTCGGCGCGGGAGAGCGCGACGTCGCGCGTGATCGATTGGTCGAGCGCGACGATCGGCATCGCGCGCGGAAAGAGCCAAACGGCAGTCGCCGCGGCGCCAATGGCGACCGCGGCGACTGCGAGTGCAATCCGCGAACTACGCGTCAATAGCTCACCACGCGATCTGCGGCGAACGGTTGTAGTTCACGCCAAGAAAGTTCCAGCGTGGCGCGTGAGTAGCGATGCGTTCGCGAAAACTCTCCCAGTTGCGCACCGACTGCGGGGTCCATCCTACTTCGGCGATCGCTTGAAGCCGCGGTACCGCGAGAAATTGCACGGCCGAGATGTTCCGCACCGTCTCACTCCACATCGGGGCTTCGACGCCGAGGATGTCGCTCTCGCTTACGTGCTTCACGTAGGCGCCGGGGTTGAAGTCGTAGGCGTCGCGCACTTCGATGATCGCGGCCCACGTGAGACCGAGCTCCGTGTCCTTCGTGTACTTCATGTCGAGGTAGGTCTTCCGCGCGCCAGATACGATGACCTTTCCGCCTGAATGCAGTGCGCCGGGAAGCGAGTCGTTGCGCCACTGCTGAAGGACAGAACTGCTCTTCAACCGCGACTGGAGAATCTCCTCCCACCCAATGAGCTGCTTGCCGTGCTTGTTCACGATGTCCTGCACGCGTTCGACGAACAGTTGGTACTGCGCCGGCTTGAGGACATGTACTTCATCGCCGCCCATGTGGAAGTACGGCGCCGGTGTCATCGCGGCGATCTCACGCACGATGTCGTCGATCAGTGCGTACGATCCCTCATTCTCGACGCAGAATGTGCTCCATCCGACATCCGTACCGGTATAGAGCACCGAGGGACGCGTGCTGCAGCTGAGCGCCGGAAACGCAGACAACGCAGCATTCGTGTGACCCGGCATGTCGATCTCCGGGACGATCATCACGTAGCGATCCTGCGCGTAGCGAACGATGTCGGCGTAGTCGGCCTGCGTATAGAAGCCACCCGGCCCTCCGCCCACCTGCGTCTTGCTGCCCACCGTCGTGAGCTCCGGATGCGACTTGATCTCGATGCGCCAGCCCTGATCGTCGGAGAGATGCAGGTGCAGGACGTTCATCTTGTACAGCGCGAGCAGGTCGACGTACTGCTTGACTTCATCCACGGTGAAGAAGTGCCGTGCGACGTCGAGCATCGCGCCGCGCCACGCGAAGCGCGGCTGGTCGCTGATCGAGAGTGCAGGGATGGTCCACGGCACACCGCCCAACTTCATGTCGGACTCGATGCTCGGCGGCAGCAGCTGACGCACCGTCTGCGTGGCGCGAAAGAGTCCCGCGGGCCTATACGCAACGATGCGCACGGAGTCGCGCGTCACCGAGAGCTCGTAGCCTTCGTCGCCGAGTGAGGCACGATCGGGCGCGAGGCGAAGGGCGATGCTGCCGGCGCCGGAGTTCCCGGTCACCGGAATCGGAAACCCGGTAGACGGACGCAGCACCGCGGCGAGCAGCTCGGCCGTGCGCGCTGCCTGCGGATTGCTCCCGTCGACGACGATGGTCGTCGTGGCGGCGATGGTGAATGGATCCCCGCCGCTCATCGTCATCGACGCGGGCGCCGGCACGAGCCTCGGCGTCGCCGATGAGACGGGCGAGGGCGTGGTGGTTGGCGCGGTCGAGCTACATCCGACAAGAAGGGCGGCGATACACAACGTACCGGCGAATCGACTCTTCATCTGGTGAAGCTCCGTCGCAGTGTGGTGAGAACACCTGTCGGCGTCAGCGCAGGCTGGTGCTGGCCGTGGGATAATCATGTTCGCGGGCATTGGCGGGCGTAACCCACGACTCCTTACCGCCGGACCAATGTCGATTTCGGCTACTCTCGTTCGACGTCTAGTATGACGGCGCGCCTGTGCGCCGCATACAGCTAGACTGTCCAATCATAACAGTGCAATCAGAGGAACTCATGAGAAAGCTGATCGTTTCCGAATTCGTGACCCTGGACGGCGTGATGCAGGCGCCAGGCGGCAAGGACGAAGATCGAGATGGAGGATTCGAGCATGGCGGCTGGACGATCCCCTACTGGCATGACGACATCGGCGCCAGCTTCGGCGCATTGATGCAGGATACCGACGCATTCCTCCTCGGTCGACGCACATACGTCACACACGCCGAGGCGTTCGAGCCGATGCCGGCGGGAGATTTCTTCGGCGACATGATGAACGCTCCGAAGAAGTACGTGGTGTCGCGCACCTTGAAGGAGCCGATCTGGCGCAACACCACGATCATCCGCGACAACGTGATCGAATCGGTGCGCGCGCTGAAGGCTGAACCGGGCAAGAATATCCTGACGGACGGGAGCAGCCAGCTCGTTCACGCGCTCTTCGCGCACGATCTCGTCGACGAGCTGCATCTGCTCCTGTATCCGATCACCCTCGGCAGCGGCAAGCGAGTCCTGCCCAACGGTGTCGACGCAAAATTCAGCCTCACGTCCGCCAAACCCTACCCCAGCGGTGTGGTTGGCCTGCACTACGCGCGTCAGCGGAGTTGACGTCTGTTACGGAGGTCCGCTCACGAGTTTCTGGACGAACGCTCCGGCCGTTGCGGCACCGCCAGCATCGTTGATGACATGCTGGATGGTGCCCTTGCCGCCACCGAGTGAGACGGTGACCATGTCGTGAAAGCGCACGTTCGGAGCGACGGGCACTTCGAACGCGCGCTCGGCCACGACGCTCGGATTCTTGTTGAAGAAGCAATAGCTGCCGAGTCCCCACGCTTCGTGGCTGGTCACCGACGCGGCCACCTGATACGCGGCGAAACCTCTCGTCGCACCATTCATCCACGCGCTCTGCTCCGGTGGATCGTACGGCATCTCGTTCTGGTAGAAATAGGTGCGTCCGCCGTTGCCGTTCCATCGCACCTGGTATCCCTGGTAGTGCTCGACGAACAAGCCATACATGATCACATCGTTCCCGTTCACCACGAGGCCCGTCTCGGCGGTGTTCGAGGTCCAACTCACGCCGGAGCCATGATCGGCGCGCCACAGCCACAGGTGGTCGCCAATCACGTCGTTGCTGTTGATCTGCACCGATTGCGTCGCCTTGCCGACACCAGCGCCGCCGATGCGCACGAAGACGTCACTGAGCAGTGTGGGATTGGAGGCATGATCCACTGACGAACCTGGTGCGCCGACTTGAACGAGCACTGGCGAATTCGTTGTGCCTGCCTCCACGAGAATACCGGCGACGATCACGCCGCCGACGTCGTCGACTGTGATCGCGCTCGTACCTCCATCAGCCACGAACGTCGCCAACCCCATGCCGAGCACGATCGTGTTCGCGCGGGTGATGTGCAGCGGAGCATCGAGATGATAGATGCCAGGTGTGACGATGAGATGCTTGTTGCGCGCGAGTGCTTCATTCATGGCCGACACGGAAGTGCCCGGCTTGATGATGACGAAGTCGCTGATCGGAAGTGAGCGGCCAGGCGCTTCACCCGCATTCCACGACACGCCACTCGTGTTCGAGCGTAGCGCCGGCACGAACACCTTCCACGCTCCGCGTTCGTCGACGTAAAGGAACGGCTTCTCGCGCACGAGGGGCGCGGTTGCGACCGTGGTGTAGGGCGGATCGGGGAAGCTCTGCGCTGGCGCGCCGCGAGTGCCGACGAAGACCATGTTCCAGTTCGCGCCGGTCCAGCGCCCTAGCTCACTGTTGCGCGTCAGCCATTGCTGCTGGGTTCCGGATCGCACTGCTCCGTCGATCTTCGAATCGGCGAGGAATCCGCCGCTCGACCAACCGCTGTCGGAGAGTACGAGGTCACCGCGGATGTGCATGCGGCGCATCGGCGCGGCCTGTGACACCGCCCATCTATTGAAGCCGCCCGTGGGAGTCACCGACATGTTTTCGACGACTCGCCAGAAGTTGAGCGTCGCATTGCCCTTCCTCCAGCGCGCGTTCGCACTGACGCCGCCGTTGATCATCACGTCATCGGGAGAGAGTCCCAAGCCGGACAGCTGCGTGTAGAATCCGACCTTCGCATCGACGTCGTAGCGCCCGGGCTTGAACAGAATCGCGAACCGCGCGTCGCCGAATTGACTCGTCTCCTGCGTCTTGAAGACCGCGTCGAGCTTCGCCTGAAGGCTGTCGCGGGGGATGGTGGCATCGACGATGGTGACGTTCGGGCCGAAGTCGGGATCGTTCGCGACCGATGCGCGCTGCATTGCACAGCCGGCTACCGCCATTGAAAGAACGAGCACGCAACGGAACCAGACCATGATCACACTCCTCAAAATTGTCCGAATGAGGAGAAGATGCAGTTCGGTCAGGGTGGCGGCGAGACGCCGCATTGACGGACATTTGTCAAAAGCCCTTGAGAAAACTAGAAACTAAGTTATTCGGTATGTCGTAGTGGCGAGAGATCGGGGTCCGCCCGGTCGCGGTTCCCAACCCCCCGCCTTCTCGCACCGAGGCAGCTCATGCGATTCCCCACTCGACTGCTCCTGCTCCCATTCGTCATCGGCGCTCCAGCCCGCGCGACACTCAGCGCACAGACGTCGCCCGAACCCGTCACCGTCCGATGGAACCGGCTCGTGCCCAGATTCGTCGACGAGAACACTGCCAGCCGGCGAGCGGCCAGGACTGCCGCCGCCGGCGACTCCGCCGCGCTCCGCCGAATCGCGCAGCGGCCAACGCCATTTCTCTTTCAGGTCTACTCGCTCCTCAGCGTCGCCCAGTACGGCGCGGTGAATTCCGCTCGAGACACCCGCGACGCATCCCCCGACGTGGCCATCGCCAGCGCCTCGGCCGCCGTGCTTTCAGATCTGTTCACCGACTCCACGGTGCGCGCTTCGATCGGGCGAGAATTGGCAAAGGACCTCGAACAAGCGCGCACCGGATCGCGCGCAGAAGAGCGAGCGACTGCCGGCCGACGCCTCGGAGAAGACGTCGCCAGTCGTGTGATCGCGTGGGCGCCATCCTTCAACATGGTCGCTCCGTGGAACGGCACCATTCCGACCGGGCCAGGGATGTGGTACACAGCACGCGGCGTCCCACCGATCGGAGTCACCATGGGAAAGTCGCGCGCGTGGCTGCTCGACTCGGCGTCGCAGTTCCGGCCCGTGCCGCCGCCGGCGTTCGATTCCCCCACGTTCCAGGCAGCGCTCGAGGAGGTCCGGCGTGTCGCTCGTGAGCGGACTCCGGAACACACGAAGATCGCGCAGAAGTGGAATTCCGCTGACCCGTGGGCGCTTTGGAACGAGACCGCGGTCGCTGCACTTCGCCGCCATCACAGTTCGGAGACTGAAGCCGCGCGAGTGCTCGCCGTGCTCAATCTCGGCGCATCGGATGCGATGATCGCCTGCTTCGAGGCGAAGTACTACTACTGGACCATCCGGCCGTCGCAGGCAGACACGACGCTCGCGCTTGCTGCCGACGTCGGGCTTCCGAACTTTCCGTCCTATCCTTCGGGCCATGCGTGCAGCGCCGGCGCGTTCGACGCGGTGCTCGGGCACTTCTTTCCGCAGGATCGCACGGAATTCACCCGGATCGCCGAAGAGCAGGCCATGTCTCGTCTATATGGAGGTATTCACTATCGGTTCGACAACGACGGCGGCTTGGCGCTCGGAAGAGTGGTAGCGCGGTACGACGTCGAGCAGGAACGACGTGGACGGCTGAACGCGTGGCGCAGCGTCGGGGTGTCGCGCAAACCCTAGCGCGGGTGGGCGCCTCTCGTCAGGTGCACTGCTAACCGACGGGGACGGATCGGACGGATCTGACGGATAAAAGCCGGATTTGCTCCGAGAATGGGCTGGCTTCCTCGCGTGGAGGCCAGTCCCTTCACCAGAAAAATCAAAGCTGTTCAAGTAGTGACAAAGTGTGGATTTGGCGTTTAGGAGTTGGCCCGAGGTCTGATCCGGCAGTTATCCGAAAGATCCGTGAAATCCGCTCCCTTCGCTTTTGAGGAGCAGTGGGCGTGATTGCGAGCGTTTCCCCCTGCAATCCCGGAGACCCCAGAAGAACAGCAACGACCCGGCTTGAATCATGTGAATTGAAAGACGAATTGCATCACAGCGCCGGAAATTGTCATCGTGCAGGGGATCGAACGTCCTGTTGGAGTGAGAGACCGACAGGCGCGAGACCTCTCAGACATCAGATGGAGCAAATTCCACACAATTCGCATGATTCAAGTCATGCGGTTGTTGTTGGTGTTTTTGGTTCATTCGGGATTTCAGGGAGTCCTGCGCGGGTCTCCAGGAGGAAGTCGGCGTCACGCGAGCGTTTCCCTAAATTCTTGGAAGACCCGCAGAAGAAGGAAGCCGAGCAATGTGCCCGTCGAGATAGAGAGGTGCGAGATCGTGATGCTCGGGGGTCGCTCGAAGCGACGCACTCGGCGACGACGACTGTCTTTCGCGTCAAGATGCTGCCGTCTCCATGCCGAAGGGCCAGCTCTGAATACGTCGCGACCAGATCAGGAACGCCACGCAACCCAGCGCCAATACTCCCACGCCGAACAGAATCACTCGGAGCTCAGTCGTGACGAAGAGGAAGATCCATCCGAGCAACGCTATCAGTGCGGGCAGTGGGTAGAGCCACATTCGATAGGGACGCGGCATGTCTGGCGCATGCCGGCGCAGCAGCATCAAGCCGACGACCTGTCCCATGAACTGCACGAGGATGCGTGTGACGATGAGCGCATCGATCACAGTCCCGAGTGAAAAGAAACCCGCCACGATCGAGATTGCGCCCAGCACCAGCAGCGAGATGTAGGGGAAGTCCTTCGTCGGATGCAGCCGTCCGAATGCGCGGAAGAAATACCCGCTGTCCGCCGCGGCAAAGAGCACGCGCGAGTACCCCAGCAGGAGCGCGAACACCGAACCGAAAGCCGTCCAGAGCACCAGCAGGGTGAAGATCATCGCAACGCGCTCGCCGAAGATCTTCTGCATGAAGATCGAGACGATGAAGCCCGACTCCAGGTGGTCGGAGGCCGGTACGAACTCCCGCCATGGAATCACTCCGATGATCGAGAGGTTGATGCCGAGGTAGATGAGCGCGACGGCCGCGGTACTGATCAGGATCGAGCGTGGAATGACGCGCCCGGGGTCTCGGACTTCGTCCCCGATGTAGCAGACGTCGTAGTAGCCGAGGTAGTCGTAGATCCCGATGCGTGAAGCGGCACCAAGCCCGATGAAGAAGCCGAGCGAGAAGTTGAACGCGCCGGGCGGAAAGTCGAACGCGATGCTCGGATCGAAGTGCGTGGCGCCCGTGACGATCACCGTGAGCACCGTGATGAGTGTGCCGATCCACAGGGACACGGTAATCGTGGCAATCGAATCGATCCGCCGGTACAGCAGCACGATGTTGAGAACTCCCAACGCCGTTATCAGGGCAATCGACTCCGTGCGAGTCAGGCCCTTCCAGATGTAGCCCGCGTAGGCGGCGAAGCCGATGTAACCCGACGCGATCTCCAGCGGTCCGCTGAGCACGAACTGCCAGACGAACAGGAAGGCCATGAGTCGGCCGAACGTCGCGCGACCGAACGCCTCGCGCAGGTATTGGAACGAGCCGCCGGAACCAGGCATTGCCGCACCAAGTTCGCTCCACACCATGCCGTCGCAGATCACGATCACGAGCGCGACCAGCCAGCCCAGCATCGCCTGCGGTCCGCCGAGCGCCGACATGAGCAGCGGGATCGTGATGAATGGTCCGGCGCCCATCATGTTGGTCATGTTGAGCGCCGTCGCCGGCAGGAGACCGAAGCGGCGGACCACTAACCCTTGGCGTCAGGTTGGCCTGCTGTGGCGCGATCGTGTTGCCATAGCGCATACGCGAGAAACACAGCGCCGACAGAAATGCCGGCATCGGCGATGTTGAAGAGGTAGAAGCGACTCGCGCCGAAGCCGACGTCGATGAAGTCCACCACTCCGCGTGCCGAGAGCAGGCGATCCAGCAGGTTGCCGGCGGCACCGCCGGCGACGAGTGCGAGGCCCGCCGTGGCCAGTCGGCCGGTTTGCGTGACCTGCCGATACGAGCGCGCCAGTATGAAGAGCATGGTGACGGCGAGTCCGCTCAATGCCCACCGCTGGTATGGGCCGAAGTACGTCGAGAACGCCGCGCCTTCGTTGTACGAAAGCGTGAACTGCAGGAAGCCATCGACGATCGGCTTCGAGACGCCGACGACATCCGCAGCTTCGATGGCACGCTTCGTCGTACAGTCGGCGAGCAGCAGCAGACTCGCGAGGGGCCAGAACACGCGTCCCGGTGATCTCATCGACAGGCCTGTGGTGGTGAGTGTGTACGTCGAGTGGTGCGTTACTTATGCCTTCCGTCGCAGCGGCGCAACGTCATACCGCTGCGACCGCGTCGCAGAGCGCCCGTGCGACCTGCCACCGAGACTCGACCTTCAACCGGGAGAAGATCTGTTCAGCGTGATTGCGCGCGGTGAATCTGCTGATGCCGAGCCGCCCGGCGATCTCCGGATTCGAGTGCCCCACGGCAATCAGGAGCGCGACCTCCGCCTGTCGCAGGGTCAGCCCGCAAGCGCTCATGATCTGCTGAGGCGTGAGCAGCGAGACGTCCGGCTCCGCTGCCGGGACCGGCGCGGCCGGCGCCGACTGGACCGACGACGCGGCCCGCTCCCGAACGACGCGCCGCGCCATCGCGTCCACCCGCGCCATCAGCTCCAGCGTGCGGAATGGCTTCGTGACGTAGTCGTCCGCTCCGAGACGAAACCCCTCGACCTTGTCCGAGTCGGCGTCGCGCGCGGACAGGATGAGGACGGGGCACCAGTGTCCCTCGGCACGCAGGCGTGACAGGAGCTCGAACCCATCGAGCCCCGGGATGCCGAGGTCGAGCACGACGATGTCGGGCGGATCGGCGCGCACCATCGCGAGGGCCTGTCGCCCATCGCTCGCGACGGTCGCCTGGTATCCCTCGCTGCGGAGGTTCGCCCGGAGCGCGTCGGCGAGGTCGTCGTGGTCTTCGACGATCAGGATGCGCAGATTCGGGCTCACATCGTTTACGGCGCGGGTGTAGGTCATTGTCCCATGTTGCATGCGGGCCGGTGGTGCGCCATGGGTGTGTGACCCATAGGATACTCGCCTGTGCCGGTGCACCTTGATCAGATGCGACAGACACTGCGATCCGCCGTCGCGCGCCACGGCAGGGAGACGATCGCCTGGCTCGCCATCGGCGGAACGCTGGCGGCGATGTTCTTCACGGCGTACCAGGTGCGTCAGGGCTGGGAGCAGCGACGCCTCGCCGCGGAGCAGGCCGTACGCGACCGCCTGACGACCGCCGCGGTCCTCATCGGCACCGAGGCGGGGAAGATGAGTGCACTCGAGTTGCGGGCGCTCCTCTGGCCGGTGCTCGGCACGAATGGATTTCCGAGCGTGCGCCCACTCACGCTCGACGGATTCGCCCGGGCGGGTGAGGGAGTGTTCGCCGCCATGAGCGACGATCGCGGCGCCGCGCGGCCAGGCTATTTCCGCCTCGCGCGGGGCGGACACGGGGAGTGGACGGCCGAGATGCGCGGCGCGCTCGCTACCGACTCCGTGTACGCGCGCGAGGTGCTCGACGAGGTCCGTCGCTGGACCGGTCGCGTCGACCTCGACAGGCCCGAGGCTCGCATCGGCATCATCCACCCGAACGTCGGCGGTGTTCCCGTCGTCGTCGCCATGGCGCCGGCGCGCGGGGCCGACGGGCGCGCCGTGGCCCTGTTCGGCGTCACGTACTCGCGCAGCGTGGCGCTCCGCACGCACGTCGGACATGTGCTTCGCAGGGTTTCGCTGCTGCCCGCGCCCTCGGGCGAACGGAGCGACAGCACCAAGGTGGACAACTCAGGCCTTGCCGTGCGTCTGCTGTACGCCACCGGGTTGCACGACGCCGTCTCCCCCGCCGCGGCCGACGACGCGGTCTGGCGCTCCGGATTCGTCGCAACGCGCGCCATCGATGGGCCGGACGGAGGGTTCACGGTGGAGGTGGCCGTGCCGGAGAGCGTCGGCCGGCGCTATGTGGACGTCGCAACGCCTTTAGGCGGCGAGCGGCTGATGCTCAGCGGCGTGCTGTTCCTCGGTCTCGGGTTCGCCGCGGCCGCGGCGCTCGGGCTGCGTCGACAGTACAAGCTTGCCGAGGCGCGGAGGACGTTCGTTGCCGCGGTGTCGCACGAGCTGCGCACGCCGCTCGCGCACGTGAACGCGCTGAGCGAGACGCTGCTGCTCGGACGCGCGGAGTCGCCGGAGCAGGCGCAGCGGTGGCTCCGCGCGATCCACCGCGAGGGCCGGCGTCTCAGCGTGCTCACGGAGAACGTGCTGATGCACGCGCGCGGCGAGCGACGCGGCATTCGCGCGGCCGCTCAGTGGACGGATGTAAGCGCGGTCGTCTACGACGCGGTCAGCCTCGTCGAGGCGCAGGCGCAGGCACGCTCGGCACGCATCGTCGTCGTCGGCACGGCGGTGGAGGGCACCGCGGGCGGCGCCGGCGGCTGGGTGGACGCGGCGGCCGTGCGACAGATCGTCATCAACTTCATCGAGAACGCATTGAAATTCGGCCCTGACGGCCAGACGGTCACCGTCACGGTCGACCTCAAGCGGCCTGCCGCGCCCGGGGGCGCGGGGGGTCTGCTGCGTCTAAGCGTCGACGACGAAGGGCCAGGAGTCCCGCCCGCTGATCGCGACCGGATCTGGCAGCCGTTCGTGCGGCTCGCGGAGGGAGGGAGCGCGCCAGCAGGTACGGGCTTAGGCCTGAGTGTCGTGCGGCAGCTCGTCGCGGAGCTCGGCGGACGATGGTCGGTGTGCAACGTGTCGGGACGCGGCGCCCGATTCCGCGTCGAGCTGCCGCTGAGGGAGCCTGCAACGTCGTCGCCAGCGAAGCGACAGATGGTCGGTTCGACCGGCCGTTAGGGCGCTCGGGGATGATGGGTCACTGCACCATGCCCGCGATAACACGCGGTCGTAGCATGTGGCTCCTTCAACCCTGGTGCGTGCAATGCCGCGGTCCTGCCATCTCCTTGCGCTCCTCACTCTAGTCACCTCCGCCGCTGGCGCGCAGGGCAGCGGCGCGTCCGGCACGCCGCTGCACCTCCAGACGAGCCGATTCGAGTTCGTCGAGTCCGGCGACGCCCAGCCGCCCGCGAAGCCACTCCGCGTTCACAACGGCGGGACCGCGCAGTTCACCGACGTGCGACTGACGCGGCTCACGTACGCGGACTCCGCGCGCGGCGCCGCGTGGCTCGTCGCGCTGCCGCGTCAGTCCTCCGTCGCGCCGGACGAGCTTGCGACCGTCGGCACGCTGTGCGTCGACGCGTCCGGGTTAGCGGCGGGCACTTATCGCGCGACGGGCGGCGTCGCCGCGCGCGAGGTCCCGCAGCCGGTCGCGCTCACGATCACACTCGTCGTGACGGACGCCGGCGCCGGCGCGCGCCACGCTGCCGGACGCTGCGCAACCGCCAACACGAAGTAGGCCGACCACATCTCCGCGCCGACTGGCGCACTCCGATCAACCACCTCACAGCGAGAACGAGCAATGTCGAACAAGTCTCTGAGAAGCCTCATGGTCCTCTGTGCCGCTCTGGCGGCGTGCTCCAACGCTGACACGCAGCGCACGCTGACTGCGCCCGACGCGGGGCCAAGGTTCAGCGAAGCGCCGGCTGACATCGGCTTCGGCGTCACGGCAGACGGACCGCTCGACGTCTATTTCGGAACCGGGGACGGGTCTGCGTTGCAGTCGGCTGCACAGGTCGCCGCTGCGCCACAGGGCGCGACCGGCAGTCGCACTTCAGGCCACGTCGGGCTCACCTTGGGCGGGATTCTGGGGCTCGCGAGCGAGCGGTACTCCTTCACGGCGCAGAGCACGGGCGCTGCCCCGACCTTCCCGGCGAAGGGGGAGTTCGAGATGCAGTTGACGGCCGCGTCGGGAGTAGAGCAGAAGTTCCACGGCAACGTGATCTGCATGAGCACCGTCGGTAATACGTCGAGACTCGCCGGGCAACTCGAGAAGGTCTGGATCAACAACGTTCAGTTTCCGATCTCAGGTGCCACGCACGTCATCTGGACCGTCGTGGACAACGGCGAAGGCCACGGGACGGCGGACTCGGCGTCGCCGATGTTCTTCAACAACTCCACGAACGCGCAGACCCACTGCTCCGTGGGCTTCCTTCCTCCGCAGTTCCCCAACCAGAACGGCAATGTTCAGGTTCGCTGAAGAGCGCTGTAATGCCGCGACTACGACTCGGCGTCGAGCGGCTTGGGCTGGTCACCAACCTTGGCGCCTCTCGCAATCGGAATCGGCGACCCGTTCTGCGGAACGCCGATTTGCGGTCGGCGTTGGGTGAACGATATTCGCTCTCTCGGGGTCCAATGAGATCAGCTGCTTCTCATCCGCCGACTTGTCGCCTCGAGAGAGACAAATGAAGAAAGCATGGACACGCACGCTGGTCATCCTGTTCATGGTGTGCGCGGGCGTAACCCCGCTCTGCGGCCAGACCGCTGGCCAGGCAACCCAACCTCCAGGTCCCGAGGTCGCTGACTCTCCCGCCGAGCGGCAGTTCCGCGGCTGGCTCACCGTGTTCAATCAGGGTGATCGCACGGCGCTGCTGAAGTTCTTCAACGACAACTTCCCGTCCGAAGCCGCGAAAATCGACAGGAACATGAACTTCCGCGCGGGTACTGGCGGGTTCGAATTTCGAAAAGCCGTCAGTGGAACCGCGACACAGTTCACAGCCCTGGTCCAGGAACGCGTCTCGGATCAGTTCGCGCAGGCTGTCGTAACCGTCGAACCCAACGAGCCACACCGCATTCTGAGCCTCGGCCTTCGCGCGATTTCACGACCGCCTGAATTCGCCATCCCTCGGCTCACTGAAGCGGAATTGGTGACGCAGTTGGGGACCAAGCTGAACGAGGATGCAAAAAAGGGCTTGTTCTCCGGAGCGGTTCTGGTCGCGCACCAGGGCAAGTCCGTATTCAGCGGCGCCTACGGATTGGCGAATCGCGAGACCGCGGAACCCAACAAGCTCACGACGCGGTTTCGGATGGGCTCGATGAACAAGATGTTCACAGCGACAGCGATCATGCAGCTCGTGCAAGCGGGAAAGATCAAGCTGGATGATCCGCTCGGAAAGTTCATCACCGACTACCCGAACAAGGATGTCGCAACGAAGGTGACCATCCATCACCTGCTGACCCACACGGGAGGCACAGGAGACATTTTCGGGCCTGAGTTCGCGAGCCACCGCCTTCAGCTTCGCACTCTCGACGACTACATCACGCTTTACGGCTCACGCGGTCTCGCCTTTGAGCCGGGCAAGCGATGGGACTACAGCAATTACGGATTCGTTCTGCTCGGCGCGATCGTCGAGAGGGTGTCCGGACAGAGTTACTACGACTACGTCCGAGATCACATCTTCACGCCGGCAGGCATGACGCGCACTGCTTCGGAGCCCGAGGACGTAGCCGTTCCGGGTCGCTCCATCGGCTACATGAGCGATGGCGCGTCCTCGAAGCCGAACACGGAGACGCTTCCCTACCGCGGCACGTCGGCAGGGGGAGGATACACGACCGTCGAGGATCTACTGCACTTTGCCAGTGCACTGATGGAGCACAAGCTCCTCAACGCGCACTACACGGAACTGCTGACGACCGCAAAGCCCGAAAGTGGTGACGCGCACTACGCCTACGGTTTCGAGGACGACGTCGTCAAGGGCGTTCGCCGCATCGGTCATAGCGGCGGCGCACCCGGCATGAATGGGGATCTGCGGATCTTTCCTCAAGCCGGATACGTCGTCGTTGCACTCGCCAACATGGACAGGGGCGCACAGAGAGCGAGCAGCTGGATCTCCGAACGACTGCCGGCAAAGTAGCGACTAAGGTGTGAGTTGGTGGAGCGCTTCGTCCAGTCGCGCGCCGAGCACCGGTGCCACCGATCGGGTGAAGCTCGCCGTCAGATGATTGTCATCCGTGAATACGATGACTCCGTTGCGCACGACACCGCATCGCTTCGTCGCGCAAATCTGGTCGTTCATGTCCACGAAGCCGATGGGTAGGCCGCGCGCGGCGTCGGTCTGCGCGGCGATGGCTGCATTCGACAACGAGCGATCACGATCGTACTCACACGCCTGCGCGAACGGCAGATTCGCCGCTCGGCGCGACAGACAACTCGGCACGTTGAACCACGTGCGCGGCGTGCCCCGAATGACCACGGTGGTGATGCCGGCGGTCGCGAGTCGCGCATACGTGCGACGCAGGCCGCCGCGCCACATCGCCGGCGACACCTGCCAGTCGGCACCAGTGCCGTCCGGCGGTATGTAGTGATCCCAACTCGAGAGAATCACCGCGGCAGGACGCATCGCGATGATCCGCTGGAGCATCGCTTCACGATAGCGCGTGCACTCGTGGTAGTACCGCTTGAGCCGAGCATGCATGAGATCGGGCATGTCGGCAACGGGGCAGCCGCCCTTCACCATCGCGACGATGCGCCACCCGCGCTCCCGTCCAACGCGATCGAGACCACCCAGCCAATGCTCCGCGTGGGAGTCGCCGAGGAGCACGACGGTCGTCTGCGAACGAGTGTCGCCGACGACGCAGGGTCCCTTTTCCTCTTCGACAGTCGTCGCCCAGCAGTCGTGCATCATGCGATCTTCGCGCGCGGCGGCGAAGGCGCGCTGATCGGGCTCCGCCGCGCGCCGCTGCGCTGCGAGCATCGCGCTGTGTGCGACGAAAGCAGCGAGCAAGCTGACGACGAACGTCGCCGGTGCGAGCCAATGCGTCGGGATGCGTGAGAGGCGTCCCGACCGCGCCGGCTGTTCGACCGCGTGATACGTCAGCCACGCGAGCACGAGCGCGCCGGCCGACCACGCGAGCTTGCCCCAGACGTCGATGTCGCGATCGAGCACGGCGCCGAGTCCCACCAGCGGCCAATGCCACAGGTACCAGGCATAGGAGAGCTTCCCGAGAAAGCGCAGCGGCGGCCAGCCGAGATTCCAGCTGATGGCACTGCCCGGTGCGCGACCTCCACCGACGATCAACGCCGCTGCGCCCAATGCGGGCAGCAGCGCGGCGACGCCAGGATATGGAGTCGCACGATCGTACGTAACGACGGCGAACGCGATCGCGAGCAGTCCGCCGAACTGGAGCACCGTCGCGATGCCGTCTGCCTTCTCAGGCTTGTCCTTCATCCAGACAGCGAGCGCGCCGCCGAGTGCGAACTCCCAGATGCGCGTCGGCATACCGAAGAATGCCCACGGCTGCGACGTCTCCGTCAGCCAGAGCGACGCGGCGAGCGACAGCGCGCCAACGAAGGCGATCCAGAGCAGCAGGCGAGACTTGGCAATCTCGTCGCGGCTGGTGAACGAGTCGCCGGTCTGGCGCTTGATGAAGTAGACAACCAACAGCAACAACAGCGGCCAGACGATATAGAACTGCTGCTCCACCGCGAGTGACCAGGTGTGGAGCAGGGGGTTCTCGCCCGCGGAGAAGTAGTCGACCGCACCGCGCGCGAAGTCGATGTTGCCCGAATAGAGCGCCACCGAGCGTGCGGTGTCGGCAATGGGTGCGCGGTTGATGGGCGCGTAGAGCCACATCACGAGGGCGAGCGTCGTCATGAGGACGACGAGCAGCGCCGGCATGAGGCGGAGTGAGCGGCGCGCGTAGAACTCAGGGAGGTTTACGCCGCCCTGCGCGAGCTCGCGGACGAGCAGGCCGGTGATGAAGAATCCGGAGAGCACGAAAAAGACGTCCACGCCCACGAAGCCGCCGGACAGTCGCGACACTCCCGCGTGGAACAGCACCACGAGGAGAATCGCGACGCCCCGCAGGCCCTCGATATCGGGTCTGAATTGTGGGCGTTCTTTGGCCATGGGGGTCCTACGGAAACAGCTCGATCGAAGTTACGGTGCGCACGGGTCGGTCGCGCGCATTCGTTCCGCCGGCAGCCAGGGACGGCGTTTTCAGGTCCACCAGCGCGGCCTGCGGGGCGACAACCGCGCCATGATCCCCAAACCCACGCTGAGCATCAGCCCCTTCAGCACCACCACCGCGATCAGCGTGTACAACGCCAGATCGACGAGTTGGGGCGTGATCTGCTGATCCACCGCGTGCATCCAAGCCCAGCGCCGCACACCCTGGCCCACATACCAGAGTCCGAGCGCCGCCATCACCGTCACGCCGGCCCAGATCACCCCAAGCAAGCGCAGCCCCGCCGCCGCCAGGCCACCCGACGTACCCACCACCCACTCTCCGCACTCCCGGCACTTCCTCGCCTCGGTCGGGATGTCCCCGCAACAGAAGGGGCATCGCTTCATCGCGGCGGCCAGCGTCTCTCCCGAACGGCGTGTGACGGAAATCGCGGCGGGCATGGGCATCGCTCCGATAGAGGGGATGATGTCCCCTACGGTGCTACCCGTCGCCAGGTGTCCGCCGTCACATCGCTACTGCCGGCACTGCCCGTTCGGGTTCGTCTGCTTCGGCGCGTC
>JAQBPV010000433.1 GCA_028287345.1 Gemmatimonadota bacterium | reverse complement strand
TCGCGAATGTTCGAGTAGCCGGCGACGACGCCCCCATATCCGGTGGGATCCGTGCCGGCGAGCAACGTTCCGCCCGCGCGAAAGAATGCGAGCTCGAACTGCATTTCCTTCGGAAAGAGCGACGAATAGGGCGAATTCGGTTGCGCGGCGATCGCGGTCCAGCGACGCGTGTACTGATCGCGCGATTCGGGCAGCATCGCATCGAGCGCACCCTGGGGCGCCTGCGGCCGGCCTGGTGTGAAAGTCTCGAACACCGTGAGTGTCGACGTCAGCGCCACGCGCTTCGAAACCATGTACTTGATCAGCGACTGCGTCTCGGCGCCATTGACGTCGAGATTCATCAGCGACGCGGGTACACCACCATTCGCTGTCGGACACTCGTCGAGCTTCTTGTCCTTCACGAAATCGCTCGCCGCCACGAGGCCGTGCTCGACGTTGTCGATGCCGATCGTCGCCGCTTCACGGAAGGTGATGGAGCAGAGGTGGCCCGTCACCTTGAGCCCGCGACGGTGCGCCTCCTTCACCGCCGCCGCGAGCTCGTCACGGCGAATGTGCATGTATGCCTTGAACGACGTCGCGCCGCGATCCGCCCAGTGCGACACCATCTGTGTCGCATCAGCGGGACCGGTGAGAGCGTGCACTTGATAAATCGGCAGTCCTGGACCGTTGAGATACGGTGCCGTCACATCGAGCCACGGTCCCACCGCGCGACCGCTGTCGATCGCACGCTTGAGCTCGAGGTCCGCGTAGCCGGCCATGTTTCCCGCTGTGCGCGCGGTCGTCACGCCACCCGCGAGGTAGAGCCGCGGAAAGCTGAATGCCTGTTCGTTGTAGACGGTTCCGCCGCCCGACGGATAAAACATGTGCTCGTGCATCATCACGAAGCCGGGCATCACGGACTTACCTGTCGCATCGATGACCTTGGCGCCGTCCGGGATTGCAACGGCCGTCGAACTCCAGACGGACCGAATCACCCCGCGATCGATGACGATTGTCTGGTCGTCACGCGCTGCGGCGCCCGTGCCGTCGATGAGGCGAGCATGCGTCAGCGCGACGACCGGCGCGTCGACGCTGACGAACTGGCGAACCTGATCGGCCAGCGTCGCAGCTTGTGCGCTGGCGACGGCGGGAATGAAGAGCAGGACCGCGAGCGCGGCGAGGCTGTTGCGCATGATGGGAGTGAGGATGACCGTCGACGATTCGTGTGTGCCGGCCACTAACGTACGCGGCATCGGGCAGCGCAACCAGCGTCCTCGCTGGCGCCGATGCCCCTGCAACCGTAAAGTCTCGCCATGTTCTTCCTCCAGACTGCCCTATCGAGCCTCGTCGCCGCGCACCTCGTAGTCGCGCAAGCGACCACAGTGAGTGGTGTCGTCTTCAATGATGCCAACGCGAATGGCACGCGCGATCGTGGCGAGCAGGGTATCGCTGGCGTCGCTGTCTCGAATCAGGATGATATCGTCACTACAGATGCGACCGGAGCATTTCGAATCTCCCGTGGCGGCGGTGTCGTCTTCGTCTCGGTTCCCGACGGCTATCGGTCGATTGGTCGATTCTGGCGCGCCGTCGCGGATACCGCGGCAATCGCGTTTGCGATTGCGCCGTCGTCCGCCGGCCGAGAGTTCACGTTCGTCCATGCGTCCGACACGCATGTCGCGCCCGCAAACGTCGAACGCACGCGACGGCTGCGCGTCCTCGTCGACTCCCTCCATCCGAAGTTCGCGTTGATCACCGGCGATCTCGTGCGCGACGCCCTGCGCGTGCCCGAGGCCGAAGCGACGAGCTATTACGAATTGTTCGCTCGCGAGACGGCGGCATTCAAGACACCACTCTGGGTCGTTCCGGGCAACCACGAAAACTTCGGCATCGAGCGATCACTCTCGAAGGTGAGTGAATCGCATCCGCTCTACGGTCGCGGCATGTACCATCACTATCAGGGCCCCGACTACTACTCCTTTACGAGCGGTGGCGTTCATTTCGTCGCGCTCAACACCGTCGACATCGACGACCAGTGGTACTATGGTCACGTCGACAGCCTGCAACTCGCCTGGCTGGAGCGCGACCTTGCGCTCGTGCCGAAGAACATGCCGATCGTCACCTTCGATCACATCCCATTCTTCTCGTCATTTGAAGGGTTGAGCGGCTATCGCGACACCCCGCCTGCGCCAACACTCATCACCGTGCGGGGCAAGACGGTGTTTCGTCACACGGTGTCGAATGCGGCCGAGGTCATTGCCGTCCTGCGCAAACATCGCTTCGTCCTCGCACTTGGCGGGCACATCCACGCGGTCGAGCATCTCTCCTACGAAGTGGACGGCCTGCGCACGCGATACAATCAATCCTCGGCGATCGTGGCGCCGAGCGACGTGGCGGGGATGCGATTCCGCTCAGGAGTAACGCTTTACAGAGTGCGACGCGGTGAGATAGATGCAGGGGAATTCATTCCACTCGGACTCCCCGAAGTGCGCAACTGACGGATGGGTGCAGGGTACGCTCAATCGCGTGGCGCGGCTGGACAGCGAACATTATCTTGCGCCCCAGAACCATCACCGTCATCGAGGAATCACCATGTCGCACACCAACTCCCTCCGCGGAACGCTGCTCGCCGCCGCCGTCATCGCGGTCGCGTATGCGTCGCCCGCCGTCGCACAAACGCAGGCTGGCCAGGCCGCTGCGCCCGTGACGCCCGCCGCCGGCGAAGCCGCTCCCGACTTCATGGCCATGGCCACGGACTCCACCGGCACGGTCAGCCACGTGATGCTCTCCTCGCTCCGCGGCAAGGTCGTCGTCCTCGCGTTCTATCCGGGCGACCGCACCTCGGGCTGCACGGCGGAGCTGAACAAGTTCCGCGACGAGTACAAGGCACTCTTCGGCGACGGCGTCGTCGTACTTCCGACCTCGAGCGACAGCCTCGGATCGCACTCGAGCTGGGCCAAGGACGCGCACTTCCCGTTCACCATGATCGCCGATCCGAAGGCCGAGCTCGCGACGAAATACGGCTCGCAGGGCGGTGGCAAGTATTTCAAGCGCAGCGTGTACGTCATCGGCAAGGACGGCAAGATCGCCTACGCCGAGCCGAAGTTCAACGCGCTTGCGCAGGACGGTTATGACAAGCTCGCCGCCGCCATCAAGCAGGCGCGCGCGAACTGAGTTTCTTCGGTTGGTCGCACCAAGGGCTGGCTTCCGATCGCGGAGGCCAGCCCTTTTTGTGGGTCTTCCGGGAATTCAGGGAAACGCTCGCGATGACGCCTACTTCTTCCTGGAGACCCGCGCAGCACTCCTGGAATCCCGAGTGAACCAAGAACACCAACAGCCACCGCATGACTTGAATCATGCGAATTGTGTGGAATTGCTCCATCGGATGTCTGAGAGGTCTCGCGCCTGTCAAGTCTTTCACGCCAAGAGGATGTGCGATCCCCTGCACCATGACACGTTCTCGGCGCTGTGATGCAATTCGTCTTTCAATTCACATGATTCAAGCCAGGTCGTTGCTGTAGTTCTTGGGGGCGGCGTTAGCGATGCCCCTTGCTACGGCGCCAACTCGCCCGGAACGTCCCCGAGTCGCGGAATGACGAACAGCGATCCATCGGCAAGGCGTTGCACCATCCGCATCGTGCCGCTCGCATCGCGCTCGAAGGTGACTTGAATCGCATTGTTGAGCACGAACGTCGAGTCGTTCACCGCGACCAACGCACGCGGCGGACGCGAAGCATCGCGACGGTAGACGAGAGTTCCGCCCTCCAGCGCGATCACGCGACCGCCCTCGTACGTGCCCGTGTACGACACGAGCGCCTTGCCAGCCACGGCGTGGGGATGCGCCTGCGCCTCCACGCTCACGCGTGCGGTCGCAACAGCTGCGCGCTGCGCGGGATCAGCCACGGAACGTTGGAGTGAATCGAGCGCGGCGAGATGTGCGACGATCAGCGCGTCGCCCGGATTGACACGGATGTCGGGCTGAACGCCGACCCGTTCCCATTCCTTGCCGGTGCGGGCATCGGATACGCGCGTCAACGAGATCGACGCACTGAATCCCGCCGCGATCGGGAAGATTCCGTTGTTGTGGCCCGCGCCCGCAGTTCTATCGCCCACGGTCTTCGCTCTGCCGAGCTGCTGCAGGACGAACGAAAAATCTTCGCCCGCGCTGGCGGTGCCTCGGTCGATGAGAATCCAGATTGGGACATCAGTGCGACGGAGGCCGGGCACGCTCGCCAACGTGTAACGCACGCGGCGCGTGCCACGAAAGCGATCGACGACGAGGAGGGACGGCACGGTGTCGGCGCTCACGAAGTGGCTGATGAGGTAGTTGCTCTGCTGACCGCTTCCGCCGCCCATGCCGCGGAAGTCGAAGATCATCGCATCCGTGCCTTCGAGATACTTGAGTGCACCAGCGGTCGCCGCGATCGCGGCGGGTGATCCGTCGAAGCCGTTCACCTTCATGTAGCCGACATTGCCTGGCAAAACGTCCACTCGGCCCAATCCCCAGTGATCGCGGCGCGCGACATCGTTCTGCGGCGCGCCGCCGGGCGGCACTGGCCTCGGTCCGCCGCTGCCAGCGGCGCCGGGCGCGTATGACGCGGAGAGATGCTTGTCCCCGTTGACGGACTGCAGATCCGATGTCAGCAGATCGCTGAAACGGCGCGGATCGGAAGCGGAGTCGTAAGCGCCAGCGGCGAGACGGGCGCGCAGTTTGTCCGCGATCATGCGGCCCGTGTCGGCGTCCACATACATGCGGACCAATCGCGTGGCGAGGGAGTCCACGACTTCGCGCCGCGTCGCGGCGTCGATGGTCGTCGGTGCAGGGGTCTGCGCGCCGCACGCAGCGGTGCAGACGACGAGTGCGAGCAGGCCGCCGGCCCACGGTGAGAGTCTGTGCACGAGAGGCTCCTTCAGGCGAATGGAAACCACCCAGTTGCGGTGGCCGAGAAAAAGTATACCTTTTTAGTACACCTTTAGCTACGCATGGTTTACTCCAGCGGTTTCGACGACCCATATCATCGGCTGCTCGACCTCATCGTCCGTGGTCGGCTCGCCCCCGGCGCGCCCCTCGTCGAGGCCGAGGCGGCCAAGCATCTCGGCGTGAGTCGTACGCCGGTGCGTGAGGCGCTGCAGCGGCTGCGCCGCGATGGACTCGCGGTGACCTCAGGCGGCGGCGAGCGGCCGCGCCTTGCGGTGGCGCCGCTTTCACGTGCGGCCGTGTTCGAGCTCTATCGCGCCGCGGGGGCACTCGAAGGCATCGCCGCACGCAACGTCGCATTGCTCGGTGGCAGCGATCGGCAGCAACTGGCGGCGCGCATGGCGCTACATGACACAGCCTTTCGTCGATCCAGTCGCGCGGCGAAGCCAGACTGGGATCTCCTCTTCGAGCATCACGACGCCTTCCATCGGGAGCTGCAGGATGCGTCGTCTGGTGCGCACACGCGCGCGCTGCTCGATGCGTTGCGTCCCCAGGTAGATCGCTACGAGTGGTTCTTCGCGCCGCTCACCGGCCCCGACTTCTCCGCCACATATGCGGAGCACGACGCAATCGTCCGCACGGTGCGCTCCGGGTCGGCGACCGCCCTCGAGCGCGCTGTGCGCGCGAACTGGTTCAACGGCGCCGAGCGGTTGGCAGCGGTAATCGAACAGTCCGAAGCATCGGTGCTCGTCGGCGCGGGATTCAAGTCGGCCGCGTTGGGAGACGCACGCTAGCCACGAGGTCGTGCTGCTCGGCGAATCACACCGGAGCACACTGTTTCATCAATTTCGCGCGATCAGTTCGTGGCGTCGACTACCTGGATGCCGTACGCGGCCAGCTGTCGGTCTGCGGAGACGAGCGTCAGTCCCTCGAGGCGCGACTGCGCGACCAGCAGGCGATCGAAGGGATCGCTGTGAAGAAGAGGAAGTCGGCGCACATCTTCCGCATGTGCGATCTCGATTGGCAGCCCGAGGAAGCCGCTGTGCGCAAGCTCGTCGTTGATGTCAGCGTCGGCAGGCAGTGTGAGCTTGCCAATGGACACCTTGATCGCGATCTCCCACGCCGACACAGCGCTGAAGCGCACCTCTGACGCGCGTTGCAGCAACGCGCGTGTCTGAGAGCCAAGCCGCGAATCGTCAGCCTGCCACCAGAGCCACACGTGTGTATCGAGGAGAAGGCGCCTCGGCGACAGTTCCGTGACTACCGCCGAGGTGTTTTGCGACCGACGCGCACGCCGGCGCGCCGGGGTCACTCGACGTCGCCCTCGAAGGCGGCGAGCATCGCGCCACTGAGCGGTGCGTCGAAATCATCCGCGATTGTCACTTTGCCACCCCAACGCCCGGGCGCCCGGCTTTCGTGCACGGCGCGCAGTGGGACGAGGCGCGCGATGGGTACGCCCGACTTCGCAATGACGATCTCCTCGCCCGCGGCCGCGCGATCGACCAGCTCCGAGAGGTGCGTCTTGGCGTCGTAGATGTTCACGGGCTTGGCCATTGGTCGGCTCCATCCGGGGATGGAGCGCAGTATAGGGGAGTTGGTCAAGTTGGTCAAGTCCTTGGTAATGTTCACGCCGAAGTACTGTCGGTTCGCGACCGTACGGTATTCACTCCCCACCACTCGTGCGTCATCGATTCTTTCCGCCGATGCTCGATCGTACGCGGTTCTGACTGTTGCCACGCAGTTGGTCGGCGCGACGCGCACGGACGCCTAATACCCGACGGCCATTCCATCCTTTCGAGGATCAGAACCAGCCGAATAGCCACGAGGCAACTTGATGATCGCCTGCGCTCCGCCGAACTGTGTGCGCGCGCCATCGGTTATCACGTGACCCATCGCTGTCAGCGCGGCACGCACGCTATCGGTGATCGGGGCCTCGACCTCGACGCGGTAGCCGTCGATGTGACGGAAGCGCGCAGCGTCGATGGCCTGCTGGATGTCCATGCCAAAGACGAGAAGCGCGATCAACAACTGCGCGTGTCCCTGCGCCTGCATGCCGCCGCCCATGAGACCGAATGTCATCCACGGGGTGTCGGTGCTTCCGTCTGCCGTGAGTGTTGCGCCCGGCTTCGTGATGAATGCAGGAATCAGCGTGTGAAACGGCCGCTTGCCGGGAGCGATTGTATTGGGCAGGCCGGGATCCATCGTGAATGCAGCGCCGCGATTGTGCAGCACGAAGCCCGTGCCTGGCACGGTGATGCCCGATCCGAAATGATCGTAGATGCTGTTGATGAACGACACCATGTTGCCCGCACTGTCCGCCGTTGCGAGATAGATCGTCTCACTCGCGGTACGCGCCGGACCTGGATCGACGCGCAGCTGCGCCCGCGTCGCATTCAGATGACTGCGGCGCTCCACGATGAACTCCTCGGAGAGCAGACGCTCGGGCTTCAGCGTGAGGTGGTCGGGATCGCCGACGTACTGCGCGAGGTCGGCATACGCGAGCTTCTTCGCCTCGATCAAGTGATGAAGGTAGATCGGACTGTTGTGTCCCATCGCCTTGAGATCGTACGGCTCGAGAATCTTGAGCATCTCGAGCACGCCGACGCCTTGGTTGTTCGGCGGCATCTCCCAGATGCGATAGCCCTTGAAGACGATGGAAATGGGCGTCACCCAATCGGACTTGTTCGCCTTGAAATCGGCCAGCGTGAGAAATCCGCCGAGCTTCTGCGAGTGTGCGACGATGCGCTGTCCGAGTGCCCCGCCGTAGAGGACGGCGGGTCCACCCTTCGCGATGTCGCGAAGGGTGCGCGCGTAGTCGGGATTGCGGAACCACTCTCCTCGCTCGAGGGGATGGCCGTTCGGCATGTACGTCGCCTTGGTTGCAGAGTCGCGCCCGAGTAGCGCTTCCTCGCTCTTCCATTCGTCCGAGATGACAGGCGTGACGGGGAAACCCTCGTCGGCATAGCGGATCGCCGGTGCGAGTGCCTGCGCGAGCGTGATGGTGCCGTACTTCTTGAGCAGTGCATCCCAACCGGCGAGTGCGCCCGGAACCGTCACCGCTTCGATGCCTCGGCCTGGCATGCGCGTGCGTCCGCGCTTGATGAGCTCATCGCGCGTCGCAAGTGCACCAGCACGTCCGCTGGCGTTGAGCGCGACGAGGCGATGTTCCTTGGCGATCCACACCATCGCGAACATGTCGCTGCCGAGGCTCGTCATCATCGGCTCGGTGACCGTGAGGACGGCGGCAGCGGTGACGGCAGCATCGATGGCATTGCCACCGCGCTGCAAGA